>DASZFO010000192.1 GCA_035939775.1 Pirellulales bacterium
GGCGGGCGGATTCGCCGGCGACTTCTACGACATCACCGCCGGTTTGAACTACCATCCGAACGCGAACGTCCAATTCCGTCCGGAAATCCGCTACGACTGGTTCAGCGGCCAAGACCTCAACGGCGTCAAGCCGTACCACGACGGCACGGCCAACCACCAGTGGATTTACTCGACGGACATGATCGTGCAGTTCTAACGGTTGATCTCCGCCGCCAGGCGGACTGGCGAACGTCACTTGAATCGCCGCGGCAGCCAAACTGCCGCGGCGATTTTTTTGCACTGGTGTAGAGTGCGTCAAGCGAAGCGCAGACGCACCATGAAGCGCCAGGGTGCGTCGCAACGGATATTAAATCTGGTTCGCGTCGCTCTCTGGTCGGTGACTCTTCTTAAGCGGCCTTCGTGAGCTGCTTCCGATGTGCGCGACGCTGCGCGAGGATTTGGTCGGCTAGCACGCCGACGAGAATGACGCCTCCCATCACGGCAAAGTTCAACGAACTTGGGATGCCGAGAAGATTGACGGCATTCTGTAGTACCTGAAGGAGCGCGGTCCCGATGACCACTCCGAGGATCGATCCCTCTCCGCCGCGAAGGCTGCAGCCACCGAGCACCGCGGCCGCGATTCCATACATTTCGTAGCCGATACCGAAGTCGCTGGCCTGAATCGTGTTCGTATCGATCGCGAACAGGATGCCGGAAAATGCCGCCAGCACCGTGCAAAGGACGTAGGCGCCGGCAACAACGAGCTTGCTATTAATTCCGGAGTAACGGGCCGCGTCTTCATTGCGGCCCACGGCGAACAAGTATCGGCCGTACACCGAGCGGTGCAGCACGACCCACATGATCGCCGCCACGGCCACAAATGCAACGAACGGCGCTCCGATGACATACCTGGTGAACGGGATCCCAACTCTGCCCGATGCCAGCGCCCGGAAAACCCCGAAATTCTCGGCGCCGAAACCGGCGCTGGCATCGGAAATAATGTAGCGGGCCACGCTCCGATAGATGAGCATGCCGCAGAGCGTGACAATGAACGACTGCAGCCGGACTTTTGTGATCAAGAAAGCATGGATCGCTCCCAGGCAAGCGGCCCCCGCAACGATAACGGCGGTCGCGATTGGCCAGGGCCAATGCCACTCGCGCAGCATGATATAAAGTGTCACTCCCAGCAAGGCGAAGACGGATCCGACTGAAAGGTCAATGCCTCCTGAAATGATAACCAATGCCAACCCGACACCAAATATGCCGAACATTCCGATCAGTGTCGAAAGGTTCTTGACGTTGTAGGGGCTATAGAAATTGGGCGTAGACCACCCTACCGCCAGGCAGACCGCAGCCAGAATCAGGAAAATGCCAAGTTCCTTTTTCACGCGATCGCCCTTCTTTCTGCCATCCCGACCGCCAAATTCATGATCCCTTCCTCAGTCGCCTCGTTCCGATTGACGATGCCGGTAATCGCGCCCTCGTGCATGACGGCGATGCGATCGGCCACGCCGAGCACTTCTTCCATGTCGGAACTGATCATGATGATCGCGACTCCGTTGGCCGCCAAGTCGCTCATCAGCTTGTAGATCTCGGCTTTGGCGCCGACGTCAATTCCGCGCGTAGGCTCGTCAAAGATCAACACCCGCGGTTTGAGCGCCAACCACTTTCCCAGCACGACTTTCTGCTGGTTCCCGCCCGAAAGATTGGCAACGCGCGTCTCGACAGTCGGCGCTTTGATCCGCAATCGCTTGATCTGTTCTGCGGCGGCGCGGGACTCTCGGTTTCGGCTAATCAAGGCGAGCTTGGTATAGTTCCAGATGCCAGGCATCGAGACGTTCTCCCGGATCGACATATCCGTTACGAGGCCCATTTTTCGGCGATCTTCGGGAACCAGAAAGATTCCGGCGCTGATGGCATCGCGCGAAGAGTGGATCGCGACGGGCTTTCCGTCGATCGAGATGCTTCCTTCCAGCGGCGGATCGACTCCGAAAACCGCTTGAGCGACTTCGGAGCGACCGGCACCAACAAGACCGGCAATACCGAGGACCTCGCCGCGCTCGACGTCGAAGCTGACGGTGGCGTGCGGATTGGCGGCAGTGCGAAGCCCCCGGACCTGCAAGCAACGACCTTGCCGCTCGCCGGAAGTACGCACGAATAGATCCTTCAGGTCGCGGCCGACCATCAAGCGGACCATATTTTGATGATTGATCTGCTCGCGGTCCAGGAAACCGGCATTCTTACCGTCGCGCAGCGCCACCACGCGATCTGCGCATTGTTTCACTTCGTTGAGTCGGTGAGATATATAGATGATGCTGACGCCTTGATCACGCAGATCCTTAATCGTGGCCAGTAGCCGACCCGTCTCGGTGAGTGTTAAGCAACTGGTCGGTTCATCCATGATGATGATGCGGGCGTTCTGCGACAGCACCTTAGCGATCTCCACCATCTGCTGCTGGGCCAGAGATAGTTCGGAGAGCGGCGTCGCGGGATCGATATTCAGCCCCAGCCTCTTCAGATGAATCGCGGCCTGATTTCGCATCGTCGAGCGGTCCACCAGGCAAAGCGGCCCGCCCCACAGCCGCTCGCGGCCGAGAAAGACATTGGCCGCCACGTCGAGATTATCGAGTACGTTCAGTTCCTGGTGGATGAATCCAATCCCAAACTCGATTGCCTGGTGCACGGAACGGATCGTAACCGGCTTTCCTTCCAAGCGGATCGTCCCGGCATCGGCCTGGTGGACGCCACCAAGGATCCTCATGAGGGTCGATTTGCCGGCGCCATTCTCGCCGATCAGGGCGACAACTTCTCGCGGAAAGAACTCGAGCGAAACGGAATCGAGCGCGACCACGCCGGGAAACCGTTTGGAAATCGACGACAATTCAAGCAAGGGAATCGGCATGCGTCGTCGGTCGTGGAAGCCGCGCCCGTCGCTTAAATTCACGCGGGTACGACACCCCCTCCACGTGTCATCTCAAGTACGTCGGAGTGCAAGGCAAGTTGCAGCGAAGGCGGTTCTGCCCGGCGCATCGTTGCAAAACTCACTTGCCGCGAAGCTTCTTGAGGCGCGCGGAGAATTCGTCAACCGTGTCCTTATTGATCGCCAGCGTTGGCACAATGATGACCTTGCTATCGGGGACGACACTCTTGTCTCCCCCAATCACTTTGGCCATCAGCGTGATTGCCTGGTAGCCGAATTCATAGGGCTGTTGCACGACGGTCGCGAAAATGGCCCCATCCTTCACTCCAGCCAGGGTCTCATCTTCCTCATCAAAAGTGACGATCTTGATTTTACCGACCTTGTCGGCATCTTTCACGGCATTGTAGATGGCCGGTCCGTTATAGCTCCACAGGCCAACGAGACATGCCAGCTCAGGATATTTGAGGATCGCATCTTTGACGTTGGACTTCGCCCGGACACGATCGGTCTCATCGGTGCGGACCTCGATGATTTCGACTTTGGAGCCTTTCAGCGCCTCTTGAATTCCGGTGTATCGGTCTTTGGCGTTCTGGGCGTCGAGCGTGCCGACAAAGATCATGATCTTTCCGCCGTTGGGTAGCGCCTCTTTGATCAATCCGCCCGCTTGGCGACCGGCGGCCGTATTGTCGGTTCCGATGTAGCAGGCCCGATCACTGGCCGGAGCGTCCGAGTCGTGGCAAATCAGCAGCGCCTGTTTGGCCGCTTCGTTGAGCAGTTCCGTTTGATTGGCAGGATCCTTGGGGCTGATCGCGATTCCGTTGACGCCTTTGGCGAGCAGGTCTTGGACGATCCGTTTCTGAGTGGCGGCGCTGCCGTCGGCGGGGACTTGAAAATCGAGCTCAACATTTCCCAGATCGGCAACGGCCTTATCGCAGCCGGCGTGAGCATACGTCCAGAAATCGGAAGCATTGTTGGTGACGAACGCCAATTTCACCGTCTTCGCTGCGGCAGCGGAAGGAGCAGCCGCGGAAGGACTGGGAGTCTTCGTGCAACCGACCAGCGCGGTCATGCTAAAAAGCGCTGCAGCAATTCCGCAAACTACCGAACTTCGATGGAGCATTTGCCGAGTCCTTTGTTATTGACCAGCCATTGACTTGACGATTGCAATCCGTGCGAATAGATCGGGACCGAGCGAAAAAACAGAAATGAGTCACGATCGCAAACGGATGTCCCGCGAACGAGCGATTCTAAAATGCCCGGCAGCGGATCGCAAGTAGGAGCGCTGTACAGAGTTTTCGATTGATAAGGATTGGCACAACTGACTACAGCCAGAATCGCGACGCGAACAGCGCAGTCAAAGCGGGCAAAACGGCGAGGATTTGCCGCAAATTCGGTGCAGGCGCAGCGTTTTCAATTGTCGCGGAAGAACGGCCGATTCAAACTGCACGACCCAACTTCCTTGACAAAGGCGAACTGCAATTCTGCTTCGCGGAATGGCAACTCGCGCCTGCACGAATGACCCAGACTACCGAGCCGAAATTGCTGCTCGCCTCGGACGGCCCCCGCCGGACTAGCGCATCGCACGAGACCGCCGAATATCCGCGAGCGGTTGCCGCGGCTCTGCCGACCGAGGCCGGCGACTGGCGATTGGAGGGACTGTTGGGGGAAGGGGCTTTAGCAAGAGTTTTCCGCGCTCGGCCCGCCGCTAGTCCAGCGGGCCACCGCGCCGCCTATGCCCTGAAAATGTTGCATCGTCGCTGGGAAGAGCAATCGGAAGCGGTGGCCCTGTTGCGCCGCGAGGCAAAGGTCGGCCGGACGGTGGTTCATCCGCACGTCATTCCCGTGCTGGCCGCGCATCTGCACGACGCGCCGTACTTTGTCGTGATGCCGCGGCTCGTTGGGCAAACGCTCGCCGCTCGGCTGCGCGGCGGCCCGCTTAATGCGTCAACGGCTCTGTGGATCGCCCGGCAAACCGCGGAGGGACTCTCTGCCATGCACCGCCACGGCTATCTGCATGGCGACGTCAAGCCGGCCAATATCTTTTTGGCCCGCAACGGGCATTTGACGCTGCTGGATTTGGGGTTCGCGCGGGCATTTGGCGAGACCGGCTCGGCCGCCAATCGGCTGGTGCTGGGCACGATTAACTATCTGGCCCCCGAGCTGCTCACTTCCGCGCTCGCGGCCGACGAGCGAACAGACATCTTCAGCCTGGGGATCGTGCTATTCGAGATGCTCGCCGGCCGGCTGCCGCTGGCCGCCCGCGACCTGGCGGACCTGTTGCGGATGCACAACGAATACCGGCCGCCCAATCTTCGCGCTCTGCGGCCCGATCTCCCGCCCGAGTTGGCTCATCTCGTGCGGCGGATGCTTTTCAAGGAACCATTGCGTCGCCCGCAATCGATGCAGGAAGTGATCCACCAACTCGTGCGGCTGGAGATTGACGCACTGGATGAGCGCGCAGCGTGACGGCGCAGACTGTTTCCGCGGCCCAGACGGAGGTGGCACTGGCCAGCGAAGTCGGCCAGTGCCGGAACCTGCCGCCGCGGTGATTTGAAGGATTGCCGTGACTGAGAAGCCTAATGTGCGGGCCCATTTTGTCTGGCGATTCAGCACTGGCCGACGTTGCTGGCCAGTGGCACGCGACGCGGACTAACTCCGTGACGGCCGCCCATTGATCTCTGGCCTCCCTTCTCGATAACTTCTGTCGAGCAAATCCATCGGATGCACGATCTCCAGTCGCTCGCCTTGCTGGCGGGCTTCGCGGGCGATTTGGAGCAGGCAGCCGGCGTTGGCGGTGACGACCACGCGGGCGCCAGTGCTGACGACGTTCGCCAGCTTCCGTTTGCTGAGCCGCTGGGCCATCTCGGGTTCGGTGAGATTGTAAGTCCCTGCCGCGCCGCAGCAGAGTTCGGATTCGGGAAGCTCCTTGAGCATGAGGCCGGGGATTTGGGCCAGCAGCCGCCGCGGGGCTTCGCGGATTCTTTGCGCATGAACCAGATGGCAGGCGTCGTGATAAGTTGCGGTCGTCTCGATTCGCCCTGGCGGAGGAACAATCCCCAGGCGATCGAGAAACTCATGGATGTCTTGCACCTTGGCGGCGAATTGCTCGCGGTCGGGTTGGCGATCGTCGTGCCAGTGATGGCCGTAGTCTTTGAGCATCGCCCCGCAGCCGGCGACATTCACGATCACGGCATCCAAGTCGCGATAGTCGAAGGCCGCCAGATTGGCGTCCGCGAATTGGCGGGCCGGCTCGCTCGCGCCGGAGTGGAAATGGATCGCCCCGCAGCAGCCTTGTTGCTGGGGAACGAACACGTCGCAACCATTCTTTTGCAAGACGCGGGCGGTGGCCCAATTCGTGTGGCGAAACATCGCGTCCGATACGCAGCCGGTGAAGAGCGCGACCCGCGCGCGGCGCTTTCCCTCGGCGGGCAGGAACTCCGGCAACCGGCGATCGTTGCGGCGCGGCGGCGGCAACATCGCGACCAATTGCCGCAGCCGCTGCGGCAACAGCCGCAGCAATCCGGTGACTTCGGCGAACCGGAGCAGGCCAAGCCGCTGGGCGATCCGCGCGGGAATCAACAGCTTACGCATCCGATTCGGATAGGGAAACACACCGAACAGAATCCAGCGGTGAAACCAATCTTGGCTTTTTTTCGGCCCATCGCCCGTGTGTTCCATCGCCACGCGGAATGGTTCGATTAGCTTGCCGTATTGCACGCCCGACGGGCAGGCCGTTTCGCAGGCCCGGCAGTCGAGGCAGAGTTCCAGATGCCGGCGGACTTCGCTCGTTAGTTCGAGCCGGCCATCGGTCACCGCGCGCATCAAATAGATGCGGCCGCGCGGGCTATCGTTCTCATTTCCCAGTTCCGCGTAAGTCGGGCAAGCGGCCGTGCAAAGCCCACAATGCACGCATTCGAGGAACCGCCGATAATCGATTCCCGCACCCGGATTCTGTGGCGCGTCCGGACTCGACGGCAGCGATACTTCGACCTTCGCCCCATCCGCTCGCGGCGGGTCTTCTGTCTCCAGTGATGCTTCTGTAATCGTCGTCATGCGTTGGAATAAACAAACCGGCCTGGATTGAGCAAGTTCTTCGGATCGAATTGGCGTTTCACCGCTTCCATCAGCATAGCAGCGCCGGCAGTTGTTCCCCAGACAGCCTGCCGCGTGAGTTCGCCGGATAGCGTTGATGAAAGTACGATTAGATTGCCGGCCGCGTTCTGGGCCGCAGGCTGCAGGCGGCCGACGAGGATTCGTGACACGCCGCCTGCGGGAAACGTAGGATATCGGGCCAGTACGATTCCGTTGCCGGCGTGGGCCTGGATCGAGCAATCCGCCACCGCATCCGTGAGCAACCGGACCATCTCGACCGCGCGGCTGGGCGGAACGTTGGCCTTGAGGACGAGCGCCGATTCGGCTGCGGGAAACTCGCGGAGCCGGTGCCATAGCCCCACTGCGCGATCATCAGCAACAATATTTCCCGTCGCTCCTTGAGCCTTCAATTCTTCGACGAGTGTGGTTTTCATCCATTCGACTTCGGAACCGGTTCCTTCGAGCGCTACGACGAGATGGCCGAATTCGCCGCTTGTCAATGGCTCGAGCGCCGGATCGTCGCGCCACGCCGGGCCGGCGACGAGTTCGATCGCCACCGGCGTAGTCGCTGATGCAACGAGCGCCGTCAGGAGCCGCTCCGCATGCGCCAGATCCTTGACCCGGCAGGCGAAAAGAGCCGTTTGCTCCGGGATCGGCTTTACCTTGAGCGTCACTTGCGTGATCACCCCCAGCGTTCCCAAAGAACCGGTGAGCAGCTTGCAGAAATCGTAGCCGGCGACGTTTTTCACGACGCGGCCGCCCCCTTTGAACGGCTTGCCGCGGCCATCGACGGCGTTGATGCCGATCACGTAGTCGCGAATCGTCCGATGCCCATAACGGAGCGGGCCGCTGAAGTTCGTCGCGATTACGCCGCCGAGCGTCGCCCGATCCGCCTGCGGCACGTCGATCGGCAGCCGCTGGCGTTCGGCCGCCAACGTTGCGGCCAGTGCTGACATCGTGATCCCCGCCTCGACCGTGATCGTCATATCGCGGGCCGGGTAATCGATCAACCGGTTCAGTTTGGCAAGCGACAATTCGACTCCCGGCCGCGCGGCCGGCAAGCCAAATCCCAAGCTCGTCCCGCCACCGACCGGATAAACCGGCGTGCCGCCGGCAAATGCGTCAGCAATAGCGGCTACGACGGCCGGCTGCGCGGCGGGAGTGATCCTGTCTGGCATTTCTCAACCGTCGTTTCGTACTTCGTACTTTATACTTTGTACTTCACACCGCCGCTCTGCGGCCGGGGCGGGTTTGTTCCATTCCGCAGGCGCCGGCCGTCGGCAGCATTTTGCAAGGGCTGAGGCGATTTTCAGGATTGAACGCCGCGCGCAGCCGTTCCATCGCAGCCAGATCATCGTCGCTGAATAGCTTTCGCATGTAGCCGATCTTTTCGACGCCGATGCCGTGCTCACCGGTGACGCTCCCGCCGCAGGCGATGCACTCGTTGAGGATCTCGCTGCTGGCCTTGAGCACGCGCTCGGTCGCGCCCGGATCGCGCTCGTCGAACAAGATGATCGGATGGATATTGCCGTCGCCGGCGTGGAAGACATTCACGATTCGCACCTTGTAGCGCTTGCCGATTTCGATGATGTGCCGGAAAATGTGCGGCAGCTTGGTTCGCGGCACGACGCCGTCCTGTGTGCAATAGCTCGGGCTGAGCCGGCCGATCGCGCCGAACGCTTGCTTGCGGCACTTCCAGAGCAACTGCCGCTCCTTGGCGTCGCGGGCTTGGCGCACCTCGCGAGTGCCGCACTTCTTGCACAGCTCGATGATCCGATCGCGCTGTTGGTCGAGCCCGGCTTCCAGTCCATCCACTTCGATCAACAGGATCGCTTTCGCATCGAGCGGAAAACCGAAATGAAAGGCCTGCTCGACCGCCTCCAGAATCCCCTGGTCCATCATCTCGAGCGCCGCCGGGATGATTCCCGCGCCGATGATCTCGCTGATCGTGTTGGTGGCGTCGTCAACCGAATCGTAAACGCCCAGCAGCGTGCGGCAGCCTTGCGGATCGCGAGTGAGGCGGACCCAAACCTTCGTGACGATCGCCAGCGTTCCCTCGCTCCCGACGAGCGCGCCGGTGAGATCGAGCCCCGGATAGTCCTCGGCCGGCCCGCCGGATTGAAACACCCGCCCGTCCGCGAGCACGGCCTCGACGCCGAGGACGTGATTCACCGTGACGCCATACTTGAGCGTGTGCGGACCGCCGGAATTGGTAGCAACATTGCCGCCGATCGTACACGCCCCTTGGCTCGAAGGATCGGGGGCGTAATGGTAGCCGGTCCCCTTCAGCGCCTGAGTTAGCCAGGCATTGACCACTCCCGGCTGCACCACCGCATAGCGATCGCGGATATTGATCTCGAGAATCTGCTTCATCCGCGTGAGCACGATCATCACCCCGCCCCCTACCGGCAGGCAACCTCCGGCGAGGCTCGTCCCGGCTCCACGGGGAACGATCGGCGCGCCATGGCGAACGGCCGCCCGAACGATCCGGGCTACTTCGTCGGTCGTTCGCGGGAAAACGGCCACGTCGGGACAATTCTTCTCCATCACGAACCCGTCGCATTCGTAGACGACCAGATCGGAATGGGCCGATAGCACGCCGTCGAGCCCGACGATCTCGCGGAGTTCTTCGATCAAGGGAGTGAGGATTGCCGGCGGCATGGGATTCGAGAGTGACGACGGGTCGGGTAGCGGAATTCGCCAGAATTCCGACTGCGTACGGTGTGTCAAGTCAGCGCTGATACACCGACGGCACTGTAGATTAGAGGTGCCGGCCTTGCACCCGCTAGGCTCGCCGCGCGGCTGCCGCACCCTCACCCCAGCCCTCTCCCAGAGGGAGAGGGAGTGGCGCGGGACGAGCATTGCGGCTAGGCTCATGATAATCCGCGAGCCGAAAAGGAGCGCCAACGATGCCCGACCCGATCCGCATCACCGTCTGGAATGAATTCATCCATGAAAGGACGAAGCCCGAAGTCCAGCGAATCTACCCCGACGGAATTCATCGGACGATTGCCGATGCGCTCGCACAGCAGCTTGGCGCCGCGATCGCGGTCCACACTGCCACGCTCGAAGAACCGGAACACGGGCTAAGCGAAGCGGCGCTCGCCGCGACGGACGTCCTGTATTGGTGGGGTCATGCCGCTCACGACCGCGTCGCCGACGGAATCGTGGATCGCGTGCAGCGGCGTGTGCTCGAAGGAATGGGGCTCGTCGTGCTCCATTCGGGCCACGCCTCGAAGATCTTTCGCCGGCTGATGGGGACAAGCTGCATGTTGCGATGGCGCGATGCCGGCGAGTTGGAGCGGCTTTGGATCGTGAACCCGGCCCATCCGCTCGTCGAAGGTCTCTTGGGCGAATGCTTCGCGCTGCCGCAATCGGAGATGTACGGCGAGCAATTCGACATCCCCGCGCCGGATGAATTAGTGTTGGTGAGTTGGTTCGCCGGCGGCGAAGTCTTTCGCTCTGGCTGCACCTTCCGCCGCGGCAAGGGAAAGATCGTCTACTTCAGCCCCGGCCACGAAACGTTTCCGATCTACCACGATCCGAACGTGCAGCGTATCCTCGCCAACGCCGCCCGCTGGGCCGCCCCGACCGGCTCCGCCTATCACGGCGAAGGCCGGCAAATCCGCGAGCCGCTCAGCCCGAAATAACGTCACTGGCGCGGGATCACGGCGCGATGGAGAGATTGCGGTACTATAACAGCGTGCTGCCGCTCGAATTCGGATCATCGCGGTTGGCCGCCCGTTGCCCCTGCGGCGCTGCGAGCGTCGATGACGAGGTGAGCCGGTCTCGGAGTCCGTCAACGCGAAATGCCGGCACGCTGCCTTCGTGCTTGGTTTTGATCGCGGTTTGCGAGGCATGCACGAGATTCCAAACGCGCTGGTACATTTCCGGGCTGATCAAGACTTGCCCTGGACCAGCGCCGTCGCAATATCGCGACGTTCGGTTCACGGCATCGCCGATCACCGTAAACTCCATCCGCTCTTCAGAACCGATGAAGCCGTGCAGTGCTTCGCCACAGTGGATTCCGATTCCCATCTCGCAAACGACCTGACCGCGAGCCTGCCGCGCGCTATTGACCTCGGCGATCGCGGCTTGCATCGCCAGCGCAGCGCGGACGGCCTTGGCGTGCTGATCGGGATCGGGTTCGGGGCTGCCAAAGACGGCCAGGATCGCATCGCCGATGAATTTGTCCACCGTGCCGTCGTGCCGAAAAATCGCACTCACCAGAGCCGAGAAGTAGCTATTGAGCATGTCGACGATATCGACGGCGTCCATCGCGGCGCTCGTTTTGGTGAACCCGCGGATATCGGAAGAAAGGATCGTCACCTCCGATTTTTCGCCCCCGAGCTTCAACCGGCCGTGCCGGGCTTTTTCCAAAAGCCGGCGGCGAATCGCGGGAGAAAAGTTGGTCAGCAGTCGTTCGATGAGTGCCGCGTTGCGACGGAGATCCTCGCGCAACTGGTAATTCGCGATCGCCAGCGCCACATGTTGCCCGGCCGCGACGACCAACTCCAGGTCCGTCTCGGCAAACTCGTGCGAGCTGTCGCAGTTGTCGACGCAGATCACGCCGAATGTCTCGCCGCGCCAAGTCAACGGGGCATAAATGCCCTCGGCGATTTGCAGCGTCATCATGCTTTCAGAAACGGCGTTTACGTCCGTGCCCCTTCGCCAAATGAACCCTCCGCCGCATTGCATGGCATGTTCGGCCAGCGTTGTGCTAATGGCCGGCTGTCCCGGCGGCAAATGAGCTTTGAGCAGCAACCCCGCTCCGCCAGAATCTCGCAGCAGCAGGGCGCCGCGTTGCGCCGCGGGAACGGACGCCACCAAGCGATCCACCGCGAACTGCAAGAGTTGGTCCAAGGGCGCGTCGGTCCCGAAATACAAAAGCAGCTCGTAGAGCAATCGCTGCTGACGGCTCGCCGCGGGCTCCGCGGGGTCGAACGGCACGGGCAATCCGCCGATGAGCGTGGTCGGGGTGGCCGCCAGCGAAGGCGCGCCCCCTCCGTCTTGCGCGGACGCGCCCAAGGCCACGGGCTCCTTCGCCTGGAGGATCGGGGAAATCGTGACGTTGTCGATCAACAGCGGCGCCGCAATAAACAGCGTGGTCTGGCCGATGCGGATTTCGCTCTTTTCCGTCAGCGCCACTCGGCCCTTGCCGCGGATATCATCGCCGTCAACTCGAGTTCCATGTCCGCTGCCGAGATCTTCGACCCAGAACTGGCCGCTGTCGAAACTGATCCGCGCATGAGGGCGCGACACGGCCATGTCAGGGGAGAGATCGAGGTCGACCGAAACGCTTCCCGGCTTGGCGCGGCCGATGACGACCGCCGCGGTCGGAGAATCAAACAGGCTTTCTTCGCCTTTATAGAGGTAGCGGATTCGCATCGGTTCTCAACGGCCGGCCGACTTCCAGTCCGGCGGCGGCATAAGGATGGTACCATTCCGCAACAGAACTCCCGCCGAAACGTCGTACTCCTCGAATATAACAAGTCTATACACAACTCGAAGCCACCGCATAGAATTAGAACCCCTCACAAAACCGCCGGGACGAAGGGGACAGTCCCCAGTTTTGCTCCGCGGACTCCGCAAAATGGGGACGGTCCCCGGCGGTTTTGTGAGGGGTTTCTAAACGCTTTTAAAATCCGACTTGATGAGATTCTTCCGCTCATGGGCCAGCAATACATTTATCAAATCGGCGATCTGGTCAAGAAATTTGGCCAGCGCGAAGTGCTCAAGAATATCTGGCTTGCCTTTTATCCCGGGGCGAAGATCGGGGTGCTCGGGCGAAACGGCTCTGGCAAGAGTTCGCTGCTGCGGATCATGGCCGGGCAAGACAAGGAATTCGACGGCGAGGCCAAGTTGAGCGACGGCTTCACTGCCGGCTATCTCTCGCAGGAGCCGCGGCTCAATTCAGAGAAGGACGTGCTAGGGAACGTCGAAGAAGCCGTCGCCCACACTCGGGCCATCCTGTGGCGGTTCGACGAGATCAACGCAAAGCTCGGGGAGCCGCTCGAACCGGACGAGATGGACAAGCTGCTCGCCGAGCAGGCCCGCGTGCAAGATCAGATCGAAGCGCTCGGGGCTTGGGAACTCGACCGGCAGATTGAGATCGCGATGGACGCGATGAACCTGCCTCCCGGCGATGCCGACGTTTCGAAGCTCTCGGGCGGCGAGCGGCGGCGCGTCGCGCTCTGTAAGATTCTGCTCGAGCGGCCCGACCTGTTGCTCTTGGACGAGCCGACGAACCATCTCGATGCCGAGAGTGTCGCCTGGCTCGAGCGGCATTTGCACGATTATTCCGGCACGGTGGTCGCGGTCACGCACGATCGCTATTTCCTCGACAACGTGGCCGGCTGGATTTTGGAACTCGACCGCGGCCGCGGCATCCCGTGGGAAGGCAACTACAGCTCGTGGCTCGAACAGAAGCGGGATCGGCTGAAGCTTGAGGAAAAGGCCGCCTCCGCTCGCCAGAAGACTTTGGACCGCGAGCTGGAATGGATTCGGATGGCCCCCAAGGCCCGGCAGTCGAAGAGCAAAGCCCGCATTCGAGCCTACGAGCAAATGTCGGCCGAGAAATTCCAGGAGCGCGAGGACGAGTTTGAGATTCAGATTCCGCCCGGCAAGAAACTTGGCGAGTTGGTCGTCGAGGCCCAGGGAGTGTCAAAGGCCTATGGCGATAATCTGCTATTCGAGAATTTCAGCTTCCGTTTGCCCGCCGGCGGGATCGTGGGCGTGATCGGACCAAACGGGGCCGGAAAGACTACGCTGTTCAGGCTCATCACGGGTGAGGAACAGCCGGATGCGGGCACAATTCGAATCGGCCCGACCGTCGAAATGGGCTATGTGGATCAGACGCGCGACGCGCTCGATCCCGAAAAGAGCGCTTTCGAGGAGATTTCCGGCGGGCACGATACTTTGGAAATGGGGGGCCGGAAGATCAATGCCCGGGCTTATGTCGCGAGGTTCAATTTCACGGGGCAAGATCAGCAAAAGCGCGTTGGCGTGCTCTCCGGCGGCGAGCGGAACCGCGTCCACCTGGCCAAGCTGCTCCGCCGCGGCTGCAACCTGCTCTTGCTCGACGAGCCGACGAACGATCTAGACGTCGACACGCTTCGGGCGTTGGAAGAAGCGATCGTCAACTTCGCCGGCTGCGCCGTGGTGATCAGCCACGATCGCTGGTTCCTCGACCGGATCGCCACTCATATCATCGCCTTCGAAGGGGACGGCTACGTCCACGTCTGCGAAGGGAATTTTCAGACCTACGAAGAGCAGCGCCGCCAGCGGCTAGGAATGGAAGCCGACCAGCCGCACCGATTCCGGTACAAGAAGCTGCAGCATTGATCTGACGATCTTCGCACGAAAAGACCGCTAGATCCCGGAGCCGGCCGCAGCCTCTCATCAGTGCCCTACGTGCCCGGCGGCGGGCCTCGATTTGATTAAATTAGCCAGAACAATTGGCGAATTTAATCATAGACGCGGTTGTAGTTTCTGGGCAAGCTGGAAGGGTCAGAATTGTGAACCTTTCTTTTTGATTTTGCTTGCCGCGGTTGCGATGCGGGCTGCCGCGCTTTCCGTGCGTTGCAATTCGGGATAATTCGTCGGCGCGCCGACCGTTGCGACGCGACCGACTGGCGGAACGGTTGGGAGGTTTTCGGCGCCGCGAGATGCACGTTCGTGTAGAGCGCCAAGGGCGACCGTGGAAGTCTGGCAGCGGCGGGTGGCCGGCGGACTAACCGATGCCGCCGGTTCCTTCCAATTCGTCAGCGCCCCGTAAGAGAGAGCCGGGTTCGCCGCCGGTCGCTGCGTATAAACCGTCTTGTCAAGGGATTCATTCAATAGTCCGAGGAGTCGGTCGATGACCTCGCCCAATAGATTCTCGATGGTCCAGATTGGTAAAGCGTTTATCAATCGAACTGGTCGTCCAAGTCGAATTCGCTGCCTGTCCGCGCTTATGGGATCCGCAGTGGCAGTGCTTCTGGCCGGCTCATTGCACGCGGCCAACACCGATACTTGGACGGGCGGCGCGGGGGACGGAAGTTGGTCGAATGGCAATAACTGGAACCTCCCGGCCACTCCCGCCGTCGGCGACACTTTGGTTTTCACAAATGTGACCGGCGCGACCACGAGCCTGACCGACGACGATAACGTCTCTTTTGGCGGTTTGACGTTCAGCACGTCGGCCACGCCCTATGCTTACTCGATTGCCGCCGGGGGGGCGGTGACGACCCTAACGCTAACTGGCGCGCTCACCGATCAATCGTCCAACGGCAGCGTTCAGACGTTCAACCTGGGAATCACGGGCACCACACTGACGTTGACCGGCACGGGTGGCAGCGGCCTGGCGCTCAACAACGGCGGCACGTTCACCGGCGCTTTGACCGACACCAGCAACGGCGCAACTGCCGACACGCTTGCGATCGGCGCGGGACAAACACTGAGTTTCGCCGCGGCAAACACCATCGGCGCCGCAGCCGGCACGGTCAACACGACTACCTCGCTCTCGGTCACTGGAACGGTATCATCCGTGCTGTCGTTGACGAGTAGTCTTACCGTGGGAGGAAACGCGAACACCGGGACCGGCACATCCAATATCGTGACGGCCAACTTAAGCGGAATTGGCACGTTCAACTTGACGGCGACGAGCGGCAGCCTTGGCGTTGCCACGGCCGCGCAAACCAGCGCCACACTGACGTTGGCCAATACGAGCAACACCATCAACGTCGGCTCCGTTAGTGTCGGTAATTTCAACGACACATTGACCGGTACCACTGAACCGTTTGGCGGTACGCTACACTTGGGCGGCGGCACGAACGTTTTCAATGTGGGCACAGCGGCGACAACCCCCGGCGCCTTTTTGATTGGTTCCGGGCGCAATGGGACCGTTGATTTTGCCGGCCCAGGTGGATCGGTGACGATCGCCGGATTTAACGGCGCTGTTGGCGTCAATGGCGCCAAAATCACTGTCGGAGAGGGTCGCTCGATCACAACCACTCGGCCGAACGTGACCGCCAACCTGAGTCTCGCGGGACACACGGCCAACATAGATGCGAGCACGGTGATCGTTGGCCTGAATGACACGACTGCTTTCAATCCCGGCAACAGTACTGCCAATCTAACTTTCGACACGGGCACGTTTAATATCCAGACGCTTCAACTTGCCAGGGAAACCAACAGTCATGGAACGATGGCGGCTACTTTTACGCTCGGAACGAACTCCGCCAGCACCGGCGTTCTGAACGTAGCCACCGAGTTCGACATCCTCGACAACACGGTCAACGACGGAAATGCGCAGGCTGGAACGTTCATCATCAACGGCGGAACCGCCAACCTCCAGACTTCGATTGTGGTAAAGGCGACGGGCGCCAACACGGCGAGCAAGATCGCATCAACCCTCACGCTGGCTGGCGGTATTTTGAACATGAACGGCAATGCCATCGGCGCGAGCGGAAACGGCGCTGGCGGCGACAGCGCATTGGTCAAGATCGTGAATATGCCCGGCTCGGGACAAACGTTTACCATCAAAAATCTTGGAACCACCACGGCGAGCGGCGGCACGGCTGTTGGCGATGGCATCAACGGCGCCGGCTTGACGATGAACGGCGCCGGCACTTTGATCCTCGACGGCACGAATACCTACGGCCAAACGACCGTCAGCACGGGCACATTGCGCGTCGGGGCAGGCTCGACCGCCGGCACGTTGGGTACCAGCGCGGTCACCGACAACAGCATTTTGCAGTTCAATCGCAGCGACTCCGGGTTCACAGTGAGCAACGCGATCAGTGGGTCCGGCGCCGTCCAACAGATCGGCAGCGGGACGACGACATTGACCGGCGCCAACAATTACGCCGGCGCCACCACGATCACCAATGGCACACTCGTCTTTTCCGGCGATAATGTGTATTCGGGCGCAGGGGCGATGACGGTCAATGCCGGTACTCTGCGGCTGATCACCACGTCGTCCACCAATAATATCTCGAGCGCCGCGAGCATCACGATCAACAGTGGCGGCACGTTCGACTTGACCCAAGTTGCCCCGGTCGGCGGATTCGTTCTCGGCAATTCGCAAACCCTGTTTAACAACGGCGGCGTCGCCACCGGCAACGTCACCGCCCTCAACGGCGGGACCGTCGCCGGCGGCGGCGGAACCTTCAACGGTCCGAGCGGCAACAACACCGTCACCATCAACGGCGGCGCGTTGGTGCCCGGAAACTTGACGACCGTCGGAAACATGACGATGAGCAACCTCGCGGTCGCTTCAAGCGGCGCTTGGGGGATCAAGATCAATGGCGCGAGCGCCGATTCGATCGCCGTTTCCGGCACAGCCTCTTTTGCCAATGATCAATCGCTGTTCATCTCGCAGTTGGCCAAAGCGACCAGCGCTTCGTACACCGTATTGACGGCCGGCAGTTTGACCGGCTTGACCGCGGGAACGCTCCAAACGGTCGGGCGCACGACTTACAGCATCGATGCGCCCGCGCTGGCCGCGAACACCCTCAAGCTCGACGTCACCGGCAGCCCTGCCGCGCTGGCCTGGACCGGCACCGGGACGGTCCCCGCGCAATGGGACGACACCCAGGCCACCGCCAATTGGATCCGCACCGATGGAGGACTCGGGGATACTACTCATTTCTACGACGGGGACAATGTCACTTTCGACGATAGCCACAATACGGGCAATCAATACAACATCAACCTCTCGACCAACGTCGCGCCCGGTACGATCACGGTGACCAACGGCAGCATCGCCACGCCGAACACGATCTACGTACTCGGCTCGACGAACGGCAGCTCGATCTCCGCGCTCAGCCTGTTGATGAGCAGCAGCAACGGCACCGGCGCATTGACGATCAACACCAGCAACAACTCGTTCACCCTGGGGACCATCGTGCAAAGCGGCACGCTCAATGCCAACGCCGCCGGCGCGCTGGGCACGCAGGCGGTCACCGTCAGCGGAGGCGTCCTCAATCTCACGGCCGCCAACGCCGTGAACTCCTCCACTCCCACCGTCACGATCAACGGTGGCGCCCTCAATCTGAACGTTTCCGGCGCCCTGGGAAACAATCCGATCAACTTGACGAGCGGCAACCTCGATTTCGGCGCTTCCGGCGCGATTGGAAGCGGCATGCTGACCCTGGGCGGCGGCACGATCGACAACACGTCTGGCGCGGCGATCACACTCAACAACAATCCGCAGGTCTGGAACGGCAGTTTCGTCTTCCAGGGTACGAACGACTTGGATATGGGAACTGGCACGGTAACGCTCAACAGCAACCCGACGGTGACTGTCGCGGCCGGCAATTTGACGGTCGACGGAGCGATCGGTAACGGTACGGGCAATAGCGTGACGAAATCCGGCGCCGGCACGCTGATCCTCACGAGCAACGCATCCGGTTACAGCGGCGGCACCACGATCAACGCCGGCGTGGTGAAGTTCACCAGCTTCGGTGCGCTGGGAACCGGTCCCGTTTCGATCTCCGGCGGCGGCACCCTCGACCTCAGCGGCCTGCTGACCGCGAACATCGCCAACGGTTTCGGGACCACACAGGTGACGATCGCCGGCACGGGGGTTGCTACACTAGCGTTCCCCGGCGGCGAGGGGGCCATTTTCAATAACGGACCGTCACAGCAGAACGCCTTTCAGAAGATCACGCTTTCCGCCGATGCGACCATTGGCGGCAACGGGGCTGCCACCGGTAATTCAGCGACCGGACGCTACGACCTTCGCGGCGGCACGCCGGTGCTCGATCTGGCGGGCCACACGCTTACCAAGGCTGGCAGCAGCCAGTTCACGTTGGTCAGCACGTCCGTCACCGCCGGTAATATCGTCGTCGCATCCCCCGGTGCGGTCGGCGCCGTTTTCCGGAATACGCTGGGCGTCGAGAGCGCGTCGAGCATCCCGGCCACCATCAATCCCGACAGCACTCCGTCGACCATCACGTTCAACGACGACACGAACCTCGAGCTTTTCCAATTATCCGGCGCGGTTACGCGGCCGATGGTCTTCAACGGCGATGTACTGGTCAGCACTGGCACCACGGCCGTATCCTCGACACTCGGCAGCCCAATCACCATCAACGGCGTTCTGAGGGTCGACAGTGCGCTTTCCGGGGCCAATAATAATGCTCCGATTATTCTGACCGGCAATCTCAGCGGACCTGGCTCGATCATCAAGGCAAACAGTAACACGGGTAACGTGACCGGGGCCGCCGTACTCACACTGTCCGGCAATAGTAGCTACAGCGGTGGGACGACCATCACGGGTGGCACGATCGTGGCCGGCAGCAACACCGCTCTGGGGACCGGGCCGCTAAACGTGAGCAGCGGCTCGACGCTTGACCTTCACGGGTTCAGCCTGACCGTTGGCCCCTTGAGCGGCGACACCGGCACGATCACCAGCGCTGTCGCGGGCGCCGTCACGCTTACGGTCGGCAACGGAGGCGGCGATGGTTCGTTCGGCGGCACCATCCAGAACGGCAGCGGGACCGTCGGTTTCACGAAGGTCGGCGCGGGCACCGAATTCCTAACCGGTTCGAACATTTACGCCGGCGCGACCCAAATCCAGGCGGGCACGCTCCGTCTTGGCGGCTTCGGTGTCCTTCCCACGGCGACAAGTGTCTCGCTCGGCAGCGGCACGGGCAGCGGGATCCTCGACCTGGCGGGTAACAATGCGACGGTCGCCAGCCTGACGAGCAATGGAACTGGCGCGGCCAACATCGTCGGCAATAGCGGAGCGATTGCGTCGACGCTGACTCTTTCCGCCGCGAGCGGCTCCTTCGGCGGCACGATCCAGGACGTTCTCGGCAGTGGCACGGCCACCACGACTCTCACCATCTCCGGCGGCTCGCTCACGCTCACCGGCGCGAACACCTATACCGGCGGCACCAACATCAACGGCGGCGGCACGCTAACGGTAAACGGCTCGCTTGCTTCCACTGCCCCGATCGCGCTCAATTCCGGCACGCTCTCGGGCAACGGAAGCGTGGGGAACGTCACCATGCAGGTTGGCTCATCGATCCGGCCCGGTCTGACGGCGGCAGACGGCGTGCTCGGCAATCTAACCATGCACAACCTGACGGTCAACGGCGGCGATTTGCGCGTCGACCTTGCCGCCGGCAATCAGAGCGATGAGTTGATCGTCACCGGGGCCGCGAGTTTTCTCGGTAACTCGACAATCACTCCCACCGCCAGCTCTCCGCCGCCTGGCAACTACCTGCTGCTTACCGCCGCGGGCGGAGTCGGCGGCACGCCTCCGACCTTGCCGGCCGCAACGCGCACAGTCTACACGCTTCATTTTGGCGACGCCACGTCGGGACCGGACGATATCACTCTGAATGTCGTCGGCGCCGCCAAGTCGCTGACTTGGACAGGGAACATTCCGCCGGGCAGCCCGCCAGGCGACGGGTCAACTTGGGACGTCCAGAACAATCAGAACTGGTCGGACAACGGCGGCACAACGACCGATCAAACTTTCTTCAACCAAGATTCGGTTACATTCCCCAACAACTCGCACCGCGCGATCACTCTCAATCAGATTGTTGATCCAGGCGCCGTGACGTTCGCCAATGACGCAAACAATCCATATACGCTCAGTGGCTCGGGCGCGATCGACGGCTTGACCGGTCTGACCGTCTCGGGGGGCGGCACCGTGACCATCACGACCACCAACACTTACAGCGGCACCACCGCCGTCACGAGCGGCAGCACGCTGCGCATCGCCGATCCGACCGTCAATAGCGGCACTTTGGGGAGCCTCGGCACCGGACCGATCGCCGTGGACGGCACCGTGATTTTCAACCGCAGCGATTCCCTGACGGTGCCCGGCGCCATCAGCGGTGCGGGCGTTGTACAGCAAAATGGCACGGGCACGCTCGTGCTTTCGGGCGCGAGCAGCTATACGGGCGGCACCGTTTTCAACGGCGGCACCGTCCAGGTCGCCGCGGACAACAATCTTGGCGGCGGAGCAGGTCCGTTGAAGTTTAACGGCGGCACGCTCGAGGCGACCGCGAGCTTCGCCACCGCCCGCGGCACGACAATCAACGCGCCGGGCGGGTCGTTCAACGTCGACTCCGGCGCCACGCTCACCCAAAGCGGTGTCATCACGGGTGGAGGCATGTTGTTCACGACCGGCCCCGGCACTCTGGTTCTAGCTGCCAGCAACACGATGACCGGCGGCGTGATGATCGACAACGGCATCCTCCAAGTAGGCATCGCCGGGGCGCTCAATTCCACGACGCCGAACGCCGTGGCGTTTCCCGCCAATGCACCCAGCGGTGCCGCACTGCGGCTCAACGGCATCAACGTGACGATCAGCGGCTTGAACACCGATCCAGTCAACCCTGGTAGCGCGGTCGTCGACAACGGCAGCGCCACGGCGGCCACGTTAACCGTGAAAAGTGCCGTCACTAACACGTTTGGCGGGGTCATGCAAAATACGGGATCGGCAAATCTCAATCTGGCCATGACCGGCGGTGGAACGTTGCTGCTCTCCGGCACGAATAGTTTCGGCGGCTTGACAACGATCAACGGCAGCACGATTCAAACCGCCGTCGCCGGCAACTTGGTCGGTCTGGCAGGGCAGGTCAACTTTATTAACGGTACGCTCCATATCACGGGCGATCCCACCAATCCGGGCGCCCCTATTGTCGCCGCGAACACGACGAACAAATTCAGCAACTCCGGCAATGCGGGCGCTACCGGAACCTTTAACATCGATGCCGGCGTGAGTTTCCAAGTCGGGGCGACCGTCACCCAAACCACTGCCGTATTGCAAACCGCTGGCACCGGACCAAACGGCTCGGGAACCGCGGGCGGCTCGTTCATCAAGACCGGACTGGGGACCATGATCATCTATGGCCAAAACAACCAGCAGGACACGAACTTCCAATTGCAGCAGGGCACGATCGACTTGCGGTCGGCCAGAGGGCTCGGCGGCGAGGACACCAACGCGGTCCGGCTCGATATGTCGGACGGCACGAAGTTGATCCTCGATGCCGATCCCGGCTTCAATAATGTGACCGTGCCTCCTCCGGCCGGACTCACCGGCACCGATTTTCTCACCGGCTTGCGGTCAGCCACTGCCGGCGGCACGATGAACATCACGGTGGATCAACTGACGGCCGGCGCGGCCAATAGCCAAGCGATCGGCGCCTTGCAGGCGGCGGGCGCCTTCACGATGAATGTCACCTCCGGCCCGAACATGACCAGCGGTACGGCCGGTCTGTTCCTCGATCAAAACAATAATCAGACGGGGGGCGGCTTTAACGGCGCGGTCGCGCTCAGCGGCAACGGCACCTTCAATGTCGTCACCAACACGGCCGCCGGCGCCAGCGGGATGTTGATGACCATCAACGGCCCCGTCACCGGCACAGGCTTCGGGATAACCAAAACCGGCAGCGGCACGCTGCAACTCAACAGCGCCAACACGTATAGCGGCGCAACCAACATCACCGGCGGCACGCTACGATTGTCCAGTGCCAGCGTCAACAGCATCCCGAGTTCACCGACGTTCAGCATCGGCAGCGGAGCAACCTTCGACGTCAGCGGTCTTACCAACGGCACCATCGTCCTCGGCAGCGGTGCTACCGCGCAAACCTTGACGGGCAGCGGCACGCTGAACGGGTCCGTAACCGTCAACGCCGGCAGCGCATTCGGCGGTGCCAGCGGCGGGACACTTACCATCACCGGCGGCGCCAGCTTGCAGGACCAGTCGCATTCGGCCTTCACGCTCGGCGCGCCCAACGGTTCCGGAAATGCGCTGACCTCGCTGGTGAACATCGCCGGCGCGCTTGCGGTCGCGGGCACCAATCTCGTCGATCTGTCCGGCGCCGCTCAGGCTGGCACGTACGAGCTGTACGCCTTTACGAGCGGCGCGCCAACGGCCAGTCAGTTTTTGGTCAGCAGCAGCTCGGCCGGCGCATTCAACTACACTTTCAGCGTCATTCCGAATCAAGAGGTGGACCTGATCGCGACGCCAAGCGCTTCCGCCTCGTGGAACTTCAACGGCAACGGCAACTATAGCGAAAGCGCGAAGTGGAGTCCGACGACCGTTCCCAACGGCACCGGCTTGACCGCCACATTTGGTGATGGAGTGCCTGCCGGGATCGTGGCCCCGCCTCCCTCGGCGGTGACAGTCACGATCGACGGCGTCTACACGCTCGGCACGTTACAGTTCAATAACTCGGCCAGCCCGACCAGCACGCAGTATATTCTGGGGAATGATGCGGTCGGATTCCATAACATCACGCTCAACAACGGCGGCCTAGGTGCCACAGTCAGCGTGGCGGCCGGCGTAAGCGCGCAGCAGGAGATTCTGGCCAACCTCCTGCTTGCCGACAACGCGACTTTCAATATCGCCGGCGGCACGTCGCTCCTGGTCAGCGTCGGATCAATCAGCCAGACCGGCGGTAACCGAAGCCTCACGCTGACCGGCGGCGGCACGCTCACCATCGACAGCGCCAGCAGCTACGGCGGCGGAACTACCGTCACCAACGGCGAGCTGACGACCACGGCGACTGGAACACTCGGCAACGGCCCGCTGGCGATCAATGCGGCCGACACGATTACCTCGTCCGTCAATCTCAACAGCAACCAAAATGTGACGAGCATATCGGGTACGACCGCGGGAAGCGGTACGGCGAGTCTCAACGTGGCCGCCGGCACGACACTTACGGTCAACCAAGCGAGCACCACGATTTACTCTGGAAATGTGAGCCTGGCGCCGAGCGGCGCGGCGCACGGCGGAGGCACGCTGACGAAGTCCGGCGCCGGCATTCTCGAGATCGACGGCGCTCCGTCGCTCGGGACCAATAGCAACCTGAACGTCAGCGGCGGCACGCTCAGATTCAAAGTCACCAGCGGCTCGGTCTTCGTCGGCACGGGTGTGTTGGCGACGGTCACCGGCACGGCCACGCTGGAATTGGCCGGCTCCGAGTCGGCCTTGGATCCGCTCATCATCAAGGGCCGAGCCGATATTCTGAACAATAGCACCGCCTCAGCCGGCGTCTTGGTCACTGGCACCAATCAGCAAGTCGGCGGCATCGACGGCACGGGAACGACGCAAGTCGACGGCGGCAGCGATCTCACGGCCAATCACATCGCGCAAGGCGCCCTGGTGATCGGCGGCGACGCCACGCACGCGGCCCTCGTGACGATCGACGCTTCGGACAGCAATGGAAATCCGCTGGCTTCTTCTGGCGGAATGGCCTTGGCCGGCTCCTTGGAGCCGCGCGAGCCATTTGGCTCAGACACGGCGAGTGCCGCGAGTTTTCTGGCCTCGAGCAGCTCGTCGTCGGGTAGAAGTTTGGGCTCGGCCGGCGCAGCGCTGGGCGGCGCGGCCAGTCTCGGCGGTAGCCTATCGACCGTCCCTGAGCCGGCAACGTTCGTGCTGCTGAGCTTGGGAAGCCTGGTCTGCCTCATCCCTCGGTTGCGCCGACGACTTGCCGACACTCGATGATCGATTCTCCCCGGCGATTTACTAAATCGGCTTCGTGCATGACGATCAACCGAACATGGACGCTCGCGCTGCCGACGGTCGCTGCTATGGCTGCGGCGATTTCCCTGGCGCGCTCCGCCAGCGCCGCGCCGGATGCTCCGCCGTTCGACATCAAGGAGCACGAACGGCAGCGAGTCGTCGGCGCGGCAGACCAATACCTTCAGGAGCGCCCGGTCACGATCACCGAATTTCCCGCGCAGCGCAGCGCCGGCGGGCCGCACGACTACTACTCGGAAGCAGACTACTTTTGGCCTGACCCGAAAAACCTCGACGGTCCTTACGTCAATCGCGACGGGATGTCGAACCCCGACAATTTCAACGAGCACCGCCATGCGCTGATCCGCATGAGCATTCAGGTTCCGGCGCTGGCGGCGGCGACTCTCATCACGGGCGACGAGAAATACGCCCGCCACGCCGCAACCCACTTGCGGGCCTGGTTCATCGACGAGGCCACGCGCATGAACCCTAGCTTGCTGTATTCGCAAGCGATTCGCAATAAAGTCAGCGGCCGATCGATCGGCATCATCGACACGCTGCACCTCGTGGAAGTGGCCCGCTCGGTCGCCGTGCTCCGCCGGCATTCGCTGCTGGCGAAGCCCGACGAAGCCGCGATCGTGCAGTGGTTCGCCGATTATCTGAAATGGATGACGACGCATCCTTACGGCATCCAAGAGGGGCTGGCCAAGAACAATCACGCCGTCTGCTATTGGCTGCAAGTGGCCGAATTCGCGACGTTGACCGGCGATCGCGCAGCACTCGAACAATGCCGCAAGCGGTTCAAGGAGCAACTCCTCGGGCAGATCGCCGCCGACGGCAGGTTTCCGGGCGAGCTGTCGCGGAGCAAGCCGTATTGCTATTCGCTCTTCAATCTCGACCAGATGGTGATGCTCAGCCAGGTGCTCTCGACGCCGGAGGATAATCTCTGGACGTTCGCCCTGGCCGATGGCCGCACGCTTCAGAACGGCCCGGCATACATGTTTCCCTTCGTGAAGGACAAGTCGAAATGGCCGCTCAAGCCGGATGTGATGTACGACAAATACTGGCCGGTGCGAAGCTGCACCTGGCTATTCGCGGGACTGGCCTATAACGAACCGAAGTACCTCGATCTATGGAAGCAGCTCGACGCCAATCCGACGAACGACGAAGTGCTCCGCAACTTGCCGATCCGCCAGCCGGTGCTGTGGTTCGACTTTCCGGAGACCCGCATTCGCACGCCGAAGCCTTCGGCAACTCCGCGGATCAACGGCCCGCGGGTCTATGGCGAGCGTCCCGGCCGGCCGTTTCTCTATACGATTCCGGCCACCGGGCAACCGCCGCTGGCGTTTTCCGCTGAGGGATTGCCGGAGGGCCTGACGCTCGACGCCAAATCGGGCCGGATCACCGGCTCGGTCGCTCGGGCCGGAGAGTATCGAGTCACGCTTGCCGCGGGCAACTCGCTCGGCCGCGATACGGCGCCTCTCTCGATCAAGATCGGCGACCAGATTTGCCTTACGCCACCGATGGGGTGGAACTCTTGGAACTGCTTCGGCGGCAAAGTGGATCAAGAGAAGGTAGCCGCCCAAGCCGCTGCGATGGCCTCGAGCGGCCTGCTCCAGCATGGCTGGACGTATATCAATATCGACGACACCTGGCAGGGCCGCCGCGCCGGTCCCGAGCACGTGCTCGAGCCGGACTCGAAGTTTCGAGACATGAAGCGGCTCTGCGACGACATCCACGCGCTCGGACTCAAGGCCGGGATCTATTCGACCCCGTGGGTCACGAGCTACGCGCGCCATGCCGGCGGTTCCGCGGAGAATTCCGAAGGGACCTGGGAACCTCCGCCTCCCGGCCCTAAGCAGGTCAACAAGAAGGTCCTTCCCTACGCGATTGGCAAATATCACTTCATGCGGCAAGACGCGCGGCAATGGGCCGAGTGGGGCTTCGATTATCTCAAATACGATTGGAACCCGATCGAGGCGCCGGACGTGCGGGAAATGGCCGAGGCTCTCCAGGGCAGCGGCCGCGACTTCGTCTACAGCCTTTCCAACCACGCTCCGTTTTCCGGCGCCGCCAATTTCGCACGCCTCGCCAATCTCTGGCGAACCACCGGCGATATCAAGGACACTTGGAAGAGCATGAGCAGCATCGGCTTCGCGCAGGAGAAGTGGGCGCCCTTCGCGGGGCCGGGGCATTGGAACGATCCGGACATGCTGGTGGTCGGCATTGTCGGCTGGGGCAAGCCGCGACACACGGGGCTAACCGCGGACGAGCAATACACCCACATCTCGCTCTGGTGCCTGCTCTCCGCCCCGCTGTTGATCGGTTGCGACCTGACGAAGCTCGACGACTTCACCCTCGGCCTCTTGACCAACGACGAAGTCCTCGCGGTGGACCAAGACGCGCTGGGGCGAGAGGCCACGCGCGTCGGCGCCAGCAGCGGGCAAGAGGTCTGGGCCAAGCCGCTCGCCGACGGCGCCTGGGCCGTCGGCCTATTCAACCGCGACGACCAGCCGGCGGAGGTGACGCTCAGTCTGGCCGATCTCAAGCTCAGCGGCCCGCAACCGGTTCGCGACCTTTGGCGCCAAAAGAACCTCCCCGCCGCCGACGGCAAGCTCACGGCCAAAGTCGCCCCGCACGGCGCCGAGCTGTTCAAGCTCGGCTCGGCGAGATGAGTCGTAGGGTGGCACTGGCGAGCAACGTCGGCCAGTGCCGAATTGCAAGTTGACGATGACCGTGCCGATCAACTGTTATCTGCGCGCCGTCACTTCATTACAACCGCTGACGGGCTCTTACGACTTCTTCATCAACCCCAAGTCGGTCGCCCACTCGACGAACCTCTTTGGCCAGGTCCCGAACGGGATTCCATTTCGCGGCTTGATTCCGTTGCCATGTCCACCGTGGCCATAGATGTGAAGCTCGACCGGGATCCGCGCATTGAACAACGCGTTGTAGAATTCGACCGTCTGCCGCGCGTGGAACGCGTCGTCGAGGCCCGCCGATGTCAGGAACGCCGGCGGCGCACTGCTGGGGACCTGGCTGAGATCCATGCTGCGCCAGCCTGGGTAGACCAGCACCGCGAAATCCGGGCGGCTGCTCTGTTTCTCGACCACGTCGGTGGCCTGTGGATTGCCATTGTCGAATTTCAACTCCGCGCGAGCCGCCTGTTCGCCTCCCGCCGAAAAGCCCATAACACCGATCCGTTTCGGATCGACGCCCCACTCTTTGGCATTGGCGCGGACCAGCCGGATTGCCCGCTGTGTGTCGGCCAGCGCATCGACGGCCGAATCGTAGGGGCGCAGGCGGTATCTCAAAATGAACGCGGAAACGCCCAAGTCGTTCAGCCAAGCGGCAATCTCGGTCCCTTCCGTGCCTACGACGAGTTGCGTGTTTCCACCTCCGGGCGCCACGACGATCGCCAACCCGTTGGCCTTCTCCGGCGGCGCCAAATGCAGCTCGATCGACGGATTATGAACGTTCGTGACCGATTGAATTCGCTCCGGCTGACTCGCTGAAGTCTTGAACACCTCCTTTTGATCGAACCCCTTCAATGTCGGATGACCGGCGGGCCAAAGCGCGACGACCTTCGCACCGGGCACCAGCGGCAACGGCGGCACCGACGGCGTAACGGCGCCGGCTGCCGGCGCGGCGCTATCTGGCGCGGACGCGGCAGGCGCTGAAGTGGTCCGCGCGGGTTCCTCAGCGCTGGCCGTCGCTGCCGGAATGCTCGGGAACATGATCAGGGCCAAGATTGCATTTGGAATTCTTGCACTACGTTTCGCCAGTTGGGATCTCATGGCAATTCCTTGGCTAAGGGTTACTCAATGACTCAATGCTCTTATTCTTCGAGACGTTGACCTGTCCTTCGATATTAGAGACAGAGATCGACACGATTTCAAACGATTCCCATTGTGCAGCGTCGCCGCCCTGCACAATACGGTTTTAGCCGCGTTGCCGGTGGGATTTGACCCGTGCGCCGCCGCCGAACGTTGGCGGATCGAATGTCAGTGTGCGATATTGCAGTTCGGCAACGCCGTCTGAAGGTCTTTCACTCCGGCGTCAGTGACTTTGGTCAAACCCAGGCCGAGGGATTCAAGGTGTGTTAAACCTTTGAGCTTCGTCAATCCAGCATCGGTAACTTTGGTTGCATTCAGAGACAGCTCTTTGAGGTGGTGCATCTCTTTCAGGTTCTCCAAATCGGCGTCGGTGACGGCTCCCGAAAAATGTAGAAACTGGAGTTGAGTTAGCCCTTTGAGGTTTTCGAGTCCACCGTCGCTGACGGTTAGCTGTAGCTTCTTGAGTTGAGTTAGCTGTTTAAGGTTTTCCAGTTTACCATCGCTGGTGCTGAGGACCACCCAATAGACATCGCTAAAAAAGTTCTCTCCAAGCAGATTTCGCAGCCAATCTGGTCCGGGTGGTTTCGCATTATTGGCAGGCGGACTCAGCCACCCTCGGTCTTCGTAGTCGTAAAATACGCTGCCGCCCGATTTGACGATCGCGGCGACCGCTTCCCGCTCTCGGCGCTTTTGGTCTATCTTTCTGCCGAGCCACGCGGACCCGACGGCGCAAATCATCGTGAAGATCATCAGCGAGCGCAGGCTGTATTGAAGCCAGCGGCGACGGCGCTTCGGACCATTCCCGATGTCGGTGTCCATGATTCACTTCGCCATTCAAATCATCGTTCAATCTTGCAGTCGGGCAGTGCCTGCTTGAGATTTGCCGCGCCGTTTTCCGTCACCCACGTTCCGCGAATGTCCAGCGACGATAGGCTCTTGAGCACGCCGAGCTTTTCCACTCCGGCGTCGGTGATCTCGGGGCTATCGACGCACAAGACGCTGAGCCGGGCGAGCGCCGCAAGTTGTTCGAGTCCCGCGTCTGATATACGGGTTTCCCGCAGGTCCAGAGTTCGAAGTTGATTGAGTCCGCGAAGGTGCGCGAGTCCGGCGTTGGTGATTGGCGTGTTATACAGGACCAGCGTTTGGAGCTGTGGCAGCGATGTGAGGAATTCCAAGTCCGCGTCGCTGAAACGGGCGCCGATGAGATTCAGCGACTCGAGCCGGTTCAATGCACTGAGATGCTTCAGTCCGGCATTTGAGAATCGGGTGGGCGCCAATTGCAAGAATCTCAACTGGCTGAATTCGCCGATTTGCTCGAGCCCCGCCTCGGTCTGTACGCATGCAGAAATCGGGCTCCGGAAGAAGTCGTCGCCGAGGAGCGCGCGCAGCCAGGCCGGTTGCGGCGGCGGCAGTCGATTCTCGTACGACACCAACCCGCGATCCTTTCGAATTGCATCGACCGCTGCCTGCCAACGTGCCTTTTCCATTTTCGCGCCAAACCAGGCGCACGCGATCGCGAACAGAACGACAAAGATCATCAGCGAGCGCAAGCTGAATTGGAACCAGCGGCGGCGGCGCTTCTTCGCCTCGACCGGCGGATCAACGTCGGCTGGATTCTCGACCATGCCCGCATTGTAGCGGAGGACGCGGGGAATTGCCGCGGCGGACGCACGCGTCACAGGGCTTTTTACTTTTTCACATCACGAGGTTTGGGGCGATCACTTTAGTCACTAGCCCGAAGCGCCAGCGAGGGAATTCCATTTGGAAAGCCAGAACCCTCGCTGGCGCGTCGGGCTAGTATGCGGTTCCCAAATTGAAAAAATGAAAGGCCCTGGCACGCCTCAATACTTACTCGCGTCGATCGTTTCGCCGTCGCTAGAGAGGTTGAGCTTGTCCCAAATGCCGAGGCAGGCGGGGGGAGTGCCGGGGGTGCCCAATTGGACGAAGTCGCTGATGAAGCGCACGCTGCCGTCCGCCAGGCAGACGTTGACGCCGCCGGCGTGCATGCTTTTCGGGCCCTGTTGCCAATTGGGCTCATTCCTCGGCGAGCATGACATGCCCATCCGGATTAGTTGCGTCGCGCCGATTGCCGCCTGCACTTCGGTGCATGCCAAGGGATCGTCGCCCGGCGGCACGTTGCAATTGGGGCCGTTATCGTCCGAGGCATAGCCATAGGCCCAGAGCGCACTCGGGCAGGCGCCGCTCATGGCCCAGATGCCGCGCGTGTCTTGCGCGATGACTCCCGCGCGGATTTCGGCGAGCAAGATCGTGTTGCTCGTGCCGTCGCGGATATCCTCGATCCGCAATGACGTGTTGGCCCCCATGATGCCGCGCAGCCAGCGGCTGCCCCATCCGCCGCCGCTAAAGGTTGTCCCCTGGCCAACGCCAGTGACGCCCACTCTGTCTCCGGGCCCGAGGTACCCCAACGACCCGTTGGCCGCATAATTGGATCGAGCCCAACCATTTCCCAAATTGCTCGTCAAGCCACTGGCCTTGCCGTTAAACGGCATTGCGTTGAATGCGTCGGAGGGACATTGCATGACGGACAACGGAATGGCACGCGGACTGGCGTTCGCCGGATCGGGGATCGGCTTGGTCAGATCAAAGCGGGTCCGCAGAGTCTGCTGCTCGATCTGCGGCAGGATGAGGATGACCCAATTCTCGGCCAGACCCGGATTATCTTCCAGCCCGATGTTGGTGAGGTCAAGCTTGCCATTAACCCTCCAGACGGAGCTGGGAGGGAACCGCTTTTTGGCCGAGTGGAAGTTGGTCAGCGCCAAGCCCAACTGCTTGAGATTGTTGGTGCATTGCACGCGGCGGGCCGCTTCACGAGTCGATTGAACTGCCGGGAGCAATAGCGAAATCAAAATGCCGATGATCGATATGACCACCAGCAGCTCGACGAGCGTAAAGCCGCGGCAGACTGCGTGAAACCGACTACGCTTCAGCAAAGCGGGCATTGAGGATCTCCAAAGTGATCCCAGGAGCCACTGATGGTACCGCGCCGTAAGAGATTTGAACAGCAGTTTTGACAGAGCGGGCCATCCGAAGAAAAGCCCAAAGTGCGATCGCGAATGCCGAGGCCGTGACGGGAAAAAGGACAAAACTGTGGAAAGCCGAACGCCGCCGCGGTATGCTGTCGGCTGGGGCGGCTCCTATTCCAGTCGCCATATCAGCGAGCATCAGATCCATACGGTCAGGAGAGCGGAGATGTCGAACAGCGCAACTCGCGTTCACCGGCGGCGGTTTTTGAAGACTGCGCTGTCAGCCGGCGCGGCCGTGATGGCGCCCACGATCATCCCCAGTTCGGCCTTGGGCAAGGACGGCGCGGTTGCCCCCAGCGAGCGGATCGTGGTCGGAGGGATCGGCATTGGAAATCGCGGGAGCTACGACCTCGGTTGCTTCCTCGAGCAAAAGGACGTGCAATTCGTCGCCGTCTGTGATGTGAAAGCCGCTCGCCGCGACGCGGTCAAGAAAATGGTCGATCAACGGTATGGCTACCTGGACTGCGACAGGTATCGCGACTTTCGCGAACTGCTCGACCGCTCCGACATCGACGCGGTGCTGATCGCCACGGGTCCGAACTGGCACGCCACGGCCGCGGTCGCGGCGGCGAAGGCCGCCAAAGACATCTATTGCGAGAAACCTTGCACGAAAAACATCGCCCAGAGCCTGACGCTGGCTGAAACGATCCGCCGCACAGGTCGCGTCTTTCAGGCCGGCACGCAGCGGCGGAATCTGCCACACTTCGCGTTTGCTTGCGAGCTGGCGCGCAGCGGGAAGCTCGGCAAGCTCAAAACGGTTTATGCGCATCCGGCCGGGATGACGGCTAAGATGAGCGGTTGGCTGAGTCCGGAGCCCGAGCCGCCCAAGGAAACGGTCGATTGGGATATGTACCTCGGCCCTGCGGCATGGCGGCCGTTCAACAAGCAGCTTCTCGACGGCTTCAATTTCGAAAAAGGGGGCGGGCTTGTTGGCGGCGGAGTGCTGGAATGGGGTTCCCATTGCGTGGACCTCTGCCAATGGGCCGTGGGGGCCGATGGCACGGCCCCGATCGAGTACAACCCGCCGAAGGATGGCCGCCTGATCGCGCGCTACGAAAACGGAGTCGAGTTGATTTTGCGCGAGACCGGCTGGCTCCCTCTGGGCTCGTGTCCGGTGCGGTTCGAGGGGGAGACGGGGTGGGTCGAAGCGGGCGACAGCGGCAAGCTCGTTTTAAGTTCGCCGGAGCTGCTCGCCGGAAGGACCGTGGCGGAGATCGGCGGCTACCCGGCGACATTCCACGTTCGCGACTTCCTCGACTGTGTGAAATCGCGGAGCCAGCCGAAGGCCAACGCCGAGGCAGCCTGCTACTCGCATATCACCTGCCACGCGGCGAATATCGCCCTCGCGCTCGGGCGCAAGCTGACATTCGATCCGCGGAAGCACGAGTTCATTGGCGACGAGCAAGCCAACCGTTTGCGATCGGAGGCGCTCCGAGAACCATGGCGATTGTAAAACGGTTCATCGACCAAGAGGAACGCAATATGACAAGGCCCAACCGCTCCATTGGCTGCGCCGCGTTGCTCGCAATCTTGGTTTCGCTGGCCAGCGTTTCGGCCCGGGCCGGCGAGGATCAAAGCGCATCGAAAGAAACAGAGCGGAAGCTGATCGAAACCCTTCGATCGAGTTCGCCTGCGGAGAAAGCCATCGCCTGCAAGCAACTGGCCATTCACGGCACGGCGGACGCGGTCCCCGAATTGGCGGGGCTGTTGGCCGACGAACAGCTTGCCTCTTGGGCGCGGATCGCGCTCGAGGCCATTCCAGACGCGGCGGCCAATGAAGCGCTGCGCAAGGCCACGCAGTCGCTGAAGGGCCGGCTGCTGATTGGCGTCATCAATTCGATCGGCGTCCGCCGCGATGCCGGGGCGGTCGATCAATTGACAGTTCACTTGCAAGATCAGGACGCCGCCGTCGCTGCGGCTGCGGCCGTGGCGCTGGGTCACATCGGCAATGCCTCGGCGACCAAGACGCTCCGGCAGGCGTTGCCCACCGCGGCCGCAGGCGCGCTCCGCTCGGCCGTTGCCGAAGGTTGTATTCTGTGTGCGGAACGGCGCATGGCCGAAGGAAAGATGAAGGAGGCCGCCGAGATTTACGACGAAGTCCGCCGGGCGGACGTTCCCAAGCCGAGGATTCTCGAGGCGACCCGCGGCGCGATTCTCGCTCGAGCGTCGGATGGTATCCCGCTGTTGATTGAGCAACTTAACTCGCCCGACAAGAGATTGTTCCAAATTGGCCTGAGCGCCGCCCGAGAGCTTGGCGGGCATGACGTGGCCGAAGCCCTCGCCGCGGAGCTATCGCGCACGACGCCGGAGCGGGCGGCGCTCTTGCTTCGTGCCTTGGCGGATCGCAACGAGCGCGTCGTCCCGTCCGCGGTGCTGGCAGCCGCCAAACGCGGCCCGAAATTGGTCCGCGTCGCGGCGATCGGCTTTCTCGGACGATCGGCAGACGCCTCCAGCCTGTCTGCACTATTGGAGATCGCGGGCGAAGCCGACGACGAATTGGCGCAGGCGGCGAAAACGTCGCTGGCAAGCCTGCCTGGCGAGAAAGTCGATGCCGCGATCGCAGAGCGTCTTGCGAAAGCGGACGAGAAAACCCTGCCCGTTCTCATCGAACTCATCGGGCAACGGCGAATCGACGCGACGGAAGCGTTGGTGAGATTGCTCGACCACCCGAACCCGGCGATCCGCCGCGCCGCGCTGACCGCATTGGGCGAGACGATCGGGCCCAAGCGGCTTTCCGTGCTCATCTCGCAGGTGGTTGCGCCCAAGAATCCGGTGGATGCGGAAGTGGCCCAGCGAGCGCTTGGCGCGGCCTGTGTTCGCATGCCCGATCGCGACGCATGCGCGGCGGAACTCGCGGCGGCGATGCCCCGCGCGTCGGCTTCAACGAAGGTAAGGCTCCTAGAAATCTTGGGCGCCGTGGGAGGAGCGACGGCGCTGGAAACGATTGCCGCCGCGGTGAAGGGCAACGATCCGGACCTCACCGACACCGGCAGCCGTTTGTTGGGGGAGTGGATGACCGTGGACGCCGCGCCGGTCTTGTTGGATCTCGCAAAACACTCGCCGAACGAAAAATACAAGTCGCGCGCGATGCGCGGCTATATCCGGCTGGCCCGCCAATTCGTGATGCCCGACCGGCAACGAGCCGAGATGTGCGCGGCCGCGCTGGAGGCCACCGACCGACCGGCCGAACAAAAATTGGTGCTCGCGGTGCTCGAGCGTTATCCGAGCGACGCGACCCTGCGCGTGGCCGCCAAGGCGACGGAGACGCCGGCGCTGAAGGAGGACGCCAAGCGAGCGGTGCTGGCCATCTCCCAAAAGCTGCCTGGCGGTTCGCCCGACGTAGGGAAATTGCTGTCTCAAGTCGGCGCGGAGACGCTGAAAATTGAGATAATCAAGGCCGAGTATGGCGCCGGGACAACGCAGAAAGACGTGACCGACGCGATCAAGCGGCAGGTTCGCGGCCTGTCTCTGATCGGCTTGTCGGCGGCGACCTACAACGAGAGCTTCGGCGGCGATCCGGTGCCCGGAATCCCAAAACAACTAAAGATCCAATACCGGATCAACGGCAAGTCAGGCGAGGCCTCGTTTGCTGAGAACGCCGTCATCATGCTGCCCGTGCCGAAGTGATCGTCTTCACAAGAAATGCATCACGGCGTCGCATCCCTGCTCGCCGTTTCTGCTTTTGAAGTAAACCGTGACATCGCCATCGGAACTCACTTCGATCGGACGAGCGCCCCAGAGATACGCCGATTTGGCGGCCGTTTTTCTGGCGCCCATTTGGTTGCCGACGCCAGGATGAGAACGGATCAAGGCCCCGGTGGCGAGAAGGTTTTCGTCATCGAAGACTACCGCCCCGTCGATGCAGGCCAGTTCGATCAATTGCCTCTTTCGCTTGAGCGAACCGGCCTTCTTTCCGATGGCGATATCGTTGATCGAGCCCCCGATCAGGGTCTGACCGCATTCGGCCCTTCGCTTCGCGCGGCGGTTCTGATCGTCGTCCGGGCGCATGATGCTTTCCCGGTTGAGAATTCGGTCCTGAATCCGATGCTCGGGGTCGTAAATCAATAGCGCTCCCTGCCGCCGGAAGCTCAGATCGAACATCACCTCCAAGAGATTGGCGCCGACATGCGGGCTGCCCAGGCAATAGGCGAGACTGTTCTTGAAGGTCCGAACGTCGTAGATGTTCCATCGTCGCTTTCTTTTCGTGGCCAGGACCCCCGCCTTGCTCATGATGACCAAATCACCACGCGGCGTAAGGTGGGCCACGAAATCCGCGTCCGTGAGGACGCTGTGGATCGGGTGCAGGAATTCCGGATAGAACTTGCAGGACTTGGCGTTGTTGACCTGCGACCATTCGACCGAGCCGTATTGAATCAATTGAAGATCGGGATCGACGGCCAGATACGTGAACGTGAAGGGAGACGATGCGAGCCGATCGAAGAATTTCTGCAAATGAGGTTGGGTGACGTCTCCCTGCCCCGCGCCGGGACGAATGACCAGCGTCAGAGCGACCGGCAGGTTTTCGTTGGTGCGCCGCGAGACCGTCTCGAGGTACTTGATGAGCCGCACCCAATCCGGTTCCTGCGAGTGCATGCGCAGCCACTCGACAACGAAGCCCTCGAGAAGAATATCGGTGAGGCCGGGATACTCGATAAATCGATCCAGAGGGAGTTGTCGGGTCCGAGTCGAGATCGCCGCCAGCAATGCCCTGAGATTCGGCGCGAGCTTGGAGTGATTGTGGAATCCGGCCGATGACTCTCCGATCGGTATGGAATATCTCGCCGGACCGCAATGGGCCTCATACCAATGCGGAACCAGGCGGATGATTTCCCGGCCAATCTCGGTCTCGGTTACCGCTCGCAGAATATCTGGCGGAGTCATGCGGCGGATGATACCGAAGATACGCCGCCTGCCCAATAGGTCTTGCTTGCCAGCAGGCGATCGCGACACCCGCAGACAATCGATGGTTGCGGGAAAGCCCGCCCTCACGCGATTTCCGCCTCCACCAACTCGTTATCGAGTCGGCTCGAACGATAATCGAGAGAGAAACATTCGTGGCCGACGCACTATTGGACACTTCCGCGAAGCGACTCGCTCCGACGTCTTGTTCCGCAGTCAGAGGATTGCCCGATGCGTCGGAAGGAGCGATCGTCACGACCGCCGGGGCGCTGGCCGTGCCGCCGATCACCAATGCGCCGAGAACGATGTGATTGGCCGTGAAATTTCCGCCCGAATTGACGATCAGGCTACCGCTGCCGTCGATGCCGCCGACGACCTGATTGACGCCGGAGGCCAGTTCTCCGGCGCCGCCAGCGCCAATCGTCAAGTTCGTGCCCGTCGGCAAGGCGCCGGCATTCGCCAAGATCAGCGTGCCGCCGTTGATCACCGTTCCTCCGGCATAGGAATTGGATCCCGATAGCGTTATCGTGCCATTGGTGCTCTTCGTCAGGCCGCCGGGGCCAGACAGGTTGGCGCTCACTGTGCCGCCGTTGAGTTGAAACGCAGCGGCGCTGACGCTGCCGCCGATGATGCTGCCGCCCGTATCGAGGGTCAGAGTTCCTCCGGACGAAAACATTCCGCCGGGAATCACGTTGAGCACACCGCTCGCCGTCACACTGACATTGGTCGTCACCGCCAGGCTGGCGCCAGCGCCGACGGCCACTTGTCCACCGCCGCTGATCGCCAGCGAGTAAGCCGCTTGAGCCGACGTAACTTGCACGATATTGGCCGTGTCGATAATCGCGTTGGCCGTATTATCGGGATAGGGCAAACTCGCGCCGGACCATTGCGGATCGGTCCAATTACCGTTCGAGATCCCTTTCCAGGTAAGCGTGGCGGAGCCGGGAGCGAAGGTAAATCGGTCGGCGGACGTAGTGGCCGACGTTCCGTAGCCGAAAATCGGTTTGGTGACGTTGGCGTTGGGGTTGCTGCTGATGTTGTCGGTTTCCTGGATGCCCGACTGGACCGTGATATCGACCATCCCCGAGCCGCTTGGCACGATCGCCTTGATTTGCGAATCGCTCACCACGGTTAAAGAACTTGCAGGCATATTGCCGAACAGCACCGACAAGCGCCCTGCCGCGCCCGAGAAGTTCTGTCCGGTAATCGTGATTGTGCTGCCGGCCAAACCGGTCGTCGCGCTCAGGCCGGTCACGCGGGGCGTCAGGTCCACGACCTCGAAGTCGCCTGCGTTTAGCGCCTTCAGTCCGTTCGAGGCGAAGATGTCGTTCAGATTCCAGGTCAACTTGGTGTTGGGGGAATCCACATTGTCTATTGTCGCGGAGGCGCCCGTGACGTACATCGCGGTGCCGATATCCGCGACGATCAGACCATACTGCTGCATGGCGCGAGCAATGATTTGGGATTCCGGAGGCATGTTGCCGATCAGCATGTTGACGGCCGTCGTGTTCGCCAGCCGCAGCCGCGCTCCGAACGGCAGCTTGTCGGACGCTTGCGAGTCACTGACCATGTGGGAGGCAGGATAGATGTACTGCGGGTTGACCACACTGCTCGGCAGCGTGAGGCGCAGGGCGTGATTGATGACACCTTGCCCTCCCTCGGAAACCGTCAGCCCCTCGTCGGGCCGAGCCAGACCGGCCAGGATCGACAATCCGGCCGCGTCGGCCGAAGTGGCGCCGAGCGTGCGGAACTCGTCGGTCTTCATGTTCCAAACAGTTTCCTGCGCCGCGTGCCAGGCGGTATCCGTCTTGGTCAATTCCACATTATGGTTGTTCGGGAACAAGGTGGGGTCATTCGGCCGCGACACACCGTATAGTTCATAGGCCACGTTGTTATCTTCATCGAAGACGATCAGGTGCGAATCGCCGCGCTGGTTGGTGCCGTAGCCGCCCCCGTTGAGGTTCGGTCCGTTTTGGTAATCCCCTTCGAGGACCGCGTTCGGCGGGATCGGGACCGGAACGATGTCGCTCTCGCCCGGATAATTGTCGATCTGGACGTTGATCGTCGGCGTGCTGTTGCCGTGAATGATATTGAACGGAATCCCATATAGCGGGCTGGTGCCGTTGACCGGATCGTCCGCGCCCCAATCGGGATGAATATGGACCGTAGCGCCGATATTCGCGATAACGGCCGACGAGTTGGCCGCCACGGGCGCGGCGCTGATATTCTGGTTCCATGCATTATCCGCGGGAAAGAGTTGCAGACCCTGGAGCGAAAGCGCCATCCGCTCTTCCAGCACTTCCACCTGGCAGCGGCACCGCCGTGGCCGACGACTTGCGTTGCAAGCGCGCCTCGCGGAACGAACCGAGAACAAACTGCGCAGAAACCGGATCCACATGGGAGCCTCCTCTCTGGGCAGCTTGATTATATCTACCGGGCGCGATACGCAGTAATCGCCCGCGCGAGCGAGATGGTCGGCTGCCCTGATGCCGCCGGACGACAGCGACCTCGGTCGGACATTTGGAGACGCCCGTGAGTATTAGGGCCGCTTCAACGCTGTGAGTGTCTCGGCCAGGCACTCGACGAGAAAGTCGACGTCGTCCTTGGTGAGGCACATCGGCGGCTTGATGCGCAGTACGTTCCCATATAGCCCTCCCTTGCCCAACAGTAAGCCACGCTCTTTGCAGTGTTCCAGCAGGTCGGCGGTTTCGGTGGTTGCCGGCTCTTTGGATTCGCGATCGCGCACCAGCTCGACTCCCAGCATCAATCCCATCCCGCGCACGTCACCCACCAATGGCTGGCGCTGCTGTAGATCGAGTAGCCGGTCCTTGAGATAGCCGCCCACGACGCGGGCGTTTTCCTGGATGTTCTCGCGATCGATCACTTCCAGCGTGGCCAGGCCCTGCGTCATCGAGATTGGATTGCCGCCGAACGTGTTGAAATGGACGCGGTTGGTCGTCGTGTGGGCGATCTCGGCGCGGGTGACACAAGCCCCCAGCGGCGCGCCGTTGCCGATGCCCTTGGCCATGGTCACCAGATCGGGTGTCACGCCCCAATTCTCGAATCCCCAGAAGTGCGTGCCCGTGCGTCCGAAGCCGGTTTGCACTTCGTCGGCGATGCACAATCCGCCATGACGACGGACGATGTCGTAGATAATCTGAAAGTATTCCGGCGGCGGCGTCACGGTGCCGCCAACGCCCTGGATCGGCTCGGCGATGAAGCACGCTGGATTGCCCGAAGTTTCGTAGCGAATCAAGGGCTCGATGTCGCGCGCGCAGCGGATATCGCAGGTGGGATAGGTCAGACCGTAGGGACAGCGGTAGCAATAGCCGGGCGTGGCATTCTTGACAGTCGTGGGCGGATTGCTGGGAAACTTCCAAGTGCCAACGGCCGTCAGCGCCATCGTGCCTTGGGTGCCGCCGTGATAGCCGTTGCGCAGCGAGATGATCTCGGAGCGACCGGTGAACTCGCGCGACATCAGGATCGCCAATTCGTTGGCTTCGCTGCCGGAGTTGGTGAAATAGGAAAGGTTCAGCTCAGAATCAGCCGGCATGTGCTCGGCCAGTTTTTTGCCCAACAGCCCGATCGTCGGGTGAAGGTAAATCGTCGTGGCGTGCTGCAGCTTGCCTGCCTGCTCGCGCACCTTTTCGACGATGTACGGATGACAATGCCCGACCGAGACGGTGACGATTCCCGCGATGGCGTCGAGATAGCGCCGCCCGCGCTCGTCCCAGACGTACTGCATGTGCCCTTCGACGACCATCAGCGGGTCGCGATAATAAGTGATCAGTCCGGGCGTGAGATATTTTCGGCGCAGGGCCATCACCTCGTCTCGACTGGGGCCGTCGTAGGGCGCCGGCGCGTGATCACAGATTGGAAGCCGCGGGGTTTGAGGTTTTGCAGTGGCGGCCACGGTTGTGTCTCCAGCGTTCAAAGTTGACGCGTTCAGCGCGATGGTTCCGCCTACGCCTCGCCCTGTTTTGGTTTCCAGATTGGGTCGGCGTGCGATTCTTTGGCCGAGCGAAACCAGCGCGTCATGGTTAGCTTCTGCTGCGTGTAAAACTGCACTCCTTCGGTCCCCTGGATGTGCAAATCGCCGAAGAACGACTTGTTCCAACCGGTGAAGGGAAACCAGGCCATCGGCGCCGGGACGCCCACGTTGATGCCGATCATGCCGGCGTTGAAACGGCGCTGAAACTCCCGCGCGGCATAACCGCTTTGGGTGAAAATGCAGGCCCCGTTGCCATACTCGCAGTCCTGGCCAAGGGCCAACGCCTCGTCGAGATCATCGGCGCGCATTACCGACAGCACGGGGCCGAACACCTCCTCGCGCGCCAGGCGCATGTCCGAGCGCACGCGGTCGACCACGCTCGGGCCGAGCAGAAAGCCGTCGCGGGGCAGGTCGAACGAACGGCCGTCGAGCGCCACCTCGGCGCCTTCGCTGCGCGCGACGTCCAGATAGCTCGCCACGCGGTCGCGATGCGCGGCGTTGATCAGGGGGCCCATGTCGACTTCCGCGCCGCCATCGGTGGCGCCGACCTTCATCCTCTGTCCGGCGCGACACAGGCCCTCGACAACGTCGTCGGCGATGCGCCCGACGGGCACGGCCAGGCTGCCCGCCATGCAGCGCTCGCCGGCGCAGCCGAAAGCCGACGCTTGGATGGCCTTGACGGCCTGTTCGACGTCGGCGTCGGGCATGATGATCAAATGGTTCTTAGCGCCGCCAGCCGCTTGGACCCGCTTGCCATGCGCGGTGCCGGTTTCATAAATGTGACGCGCCACGCTGGTCGAGCCGACAAACGAGATCGCCCGCACCAGCGGATGCGTCAACAGCGCATCGACTGCCGTCTTGTCGCCGTGAACGATATTGAACACGCCCTCGGGCAGACCCGACTCGGCCAACAGCTCGGCGAATTTCATGGCTGAGAGCGGCACCTTTTCCGAAGGTTTGAGCACGAACGTGTTGCCGCAGGTCAGCGCCACCGGAAACATCCACAGCGGAACCATCGAGGGAAAGTTGAACGGCGTGATGCCGACGCACACTCCCACCGGATGCCGATTCGTCTGGCAATCGACGTTGGGCGCAAGATTCTCCAGCGACTGGCCCATCAACAAACTGGGAATGCCACACGAAAACTCGACCATCTCAATCCCGCGCTGCATTTCGGCGCGGGCCTCGGAGATCGTCTTGCCGTGCTCGCGCGTCACCAGGGCGGCCAGTTCCTCGAACCGCGCTTGCAGTCGCTCACGAAAACGAAACATCACCCGGGCGCGCTCGACCGCCGGCGTTTCACTCCACGCTGCTATCGCGGCCGCCGCAGCGAGAACCGCCCGATCAACCTCCTCGGCCGTGCACAGGGGAACGCGGGCTTGCACGAAACCGGTCGACGGATTGAAAACATCTCCGCGACGGTCGCTCGCAGACGGCTCGAAGCAACCGGCAATGTAGACCGGCACATCGATTGGTTGTACCCGATGGTCGGAAACCGGCAATGCCATGTGACGAATTCAATTCGCTGGGAGTGCGTTCGGACCCGATACGAACACCGACACGAGCGCTCGAATCGCGCGAAAAACGGCTTGCTCGCCCTCGACCTTTGCCTATCATGGAATGACGTCGTCCGGGCGATGCGTCCGACGAGAGTGAGTATACGGCCAACGCGATCCAGTTGTCATTAGAACGCCTAGCAAATCCGGCGGGGACCGTCCCCCTTTTGCGCGGGCACCATCGCCGCGATGGTCGGCGGAGCAAAACGGGGACTGTCCCCTTCCCGCGGCCGGATTTGTTAGGCGCTCTTAGGGGAGTGGCGTCATGTCTCGAATTGTGCGCGGCGGCTTGATCCAGGCAACTCTGTGTGAGCCGGCGTCGTCGCCCGTGGCCAAGATCAAGCAGGCGATGATCGATAAGCACGAGGCGCTGATCGCCCAAGCGGCCGCGCGGGGCGCTCAGATCGTGTGCCTGCAAGAGCTGTTTTACGGTCCCTATTTTTGCGCCGAGCAGCAGACCAAGTGGTACGACCTGACGGAGCGTGTGCCGGAAGGGCCGACCACCGAGCGGTTCTGCGAACTTGCGCGTAAGCACGGCATTGTGATTGTGATGCCGATTTATGAAGAAGAGAACACCGGCGTTTACTACAACACGGCGGCCGTGATCGATGCCGACGGCGGCTACCTCGGCAAGTTCCGGAAGATGCACATTCCTCAAGTGCTGCCCGGCTTTTGGGAGAAGTACTACTTCCGTCCGGGAAACCTGGGGTATCCGGTGTTTCGCACCCGCTTCGCCCAGATCGGCGTTTACATTTGCTACGACCGCCATTTTCCAGAGGGGGCCCGCTGCCTGGGTTTGAACGGCGCCGAAATCGTGTTCAATCCGTCGGCCACCGTCGCGGGCCTGTCGGAGTATCTCTGGAAGCTAGAGCAGCCGGCGCACGCGGCGGCCAACGGATACTTCGTGGGCGCGATCAATCGCCCGGGCTGGGAGGAACCCTGGCGTATCGGCGAATTCTATGGCCAAAGCTACTTCTGCGATCCTCGGGGGAAAATCCTAGTCGAGGGAGCGCGAAACACCGACGACATCGTGATCGGGGACCTCGATCTGGATCTGATTCGCGAAGTGCGCAACACCTGGCAGTTCTATCGCGACCGCCGGCCCGAAACTTATGGGGCAATCACCGCTCTTTGACGACGCTGCCTGTTGGAGCTTCAATGCTGATACGGTGGGTGTCATGGCCACTGCCCCCGAGTGGCCATGCGTCGTTGCAACTCATACCCACGCCGAGCCGTGGGCATGGCACCCAACATATCAAAATAGCTTTGAAGCTCGACTAGGACCGTGCCGCCGAACGGCTGAGCTTCATCAGCGCGAAGTAGCTGACAAACGCCACGCCGAAGCTGACGAACCAGGCATAGTCGTAGAGCCTTGACCAGATGCTGCCCACGTCGGCAAGTCCCGCCGTATTGGCAAAGCCTGGTAGACACGGCGCGATGCCCGCCGCCAGCGCCAGCATGGCGCAAGGATTCCAACCGTTGCGATACCAATAGGGACCTTGCCGGCGATAGAGTCCAGGCAAATCGAGCCGCATCCGCCGAATGACGTAGTAGTCGGCGATCAGCACGCCGCCGCAGGCTCCCAATAGCAACGAGTAGCCGATCAACCACCTGTCGATGTACACGCTGGCGTTGGCCAGCAGCCGCCAGGGTTGAATGAGGATTCCTATTAATCCCGTGATCAGGCCGCCGATGCGAAAGGTGATCAGCTTCGGCCGCAGATGGGCGAAGTCGTTCGCCGGTCCGACGACATTGGCGGCAATGTTCGTTGCCAGCGTCGCCAAACCCAGCGAGATCATGGCGATGATCAGCGTGAGCGGGCTGTCGAATCGGGTCAAAAGCTGCACGGGATCCCAAATCGGCTTGCCATAGATCGCGACGGTGGCACTGGTCACGGCGACCCCGATGAACGAGTACAAACCCATCGTCATCGGCAGCCCGAGGGCTTGCCCGAGCACCTGATCGCGCTGCGAATAGGCGTAGCGGCTGAAGTCGGGAATGTTCAGCGAGAGCGTGGCCCAGAAGCTGACGTTGGCCGTGAGCGCCGGAAAGAAGAAGACCCAAAACTGCCCCGCTTTGGGCTGGCCCGCGGCGAATTGCGATGGCTTTGAGAGCATCGGTCCGAACCCGCCGGCCCGATGATAGGCCCAGGCCAGCAACAGCAGCCCCAGCGCGATCAACAGCGGCGCTTTGATATTCAACAATATGCGGATCGACTCCATGCCGCGCCATACCACGAGGATGTTCAAGAGCCAGAACGCGAGAAAGCAGGCGAGCTGCGGAGCTGTGATATCCAAGTAGGCGATCGGCGGATAGGCATGCAGCCCCGGAAACCAAACGCCCAGCAGCGTATAAAGCGCCATGCCGCCGATCCAGGTCTGAATGCCGAACCAGCCGCAGGCCACTAGGGCCCGCATCAAGGCCGGTATGTTCGCGCCGCGGATGCCGAACGCCGCGCGGCAGTACACCGGAAACGGAATCCCATAGCGCGTGCCGGCATGAGCGTTCAAGATCATTGGCACCAGCACGATGCAGTTGCCCAGAAAGATCGTCATTACGGCTTGTCGCCAATCCATGCCCAGCTCAATCAGCGACGAGGCGAGCATGTAGGTCGGAATGCAGGCCGACATGCTGATCCATAGGACGGCCAGATCGCGCACACCCCACTTGCGCCGCGCCCGCGAAACCGGCGCCATGTCCGGGCTGTAGTATTCAGACGAAGAGACGTCTTGCGTAAGTTCGCAGATGTCGCCGTTGACTGGCGCTACTGGCGGATCGCTGTTGGAAGCGTTCGTCGACATTCGTAGCAATATACCCGCCGACGCTCGCGCGGCCAGTCCGGAAATCGGTGCCGAACGGGGCCGCTTGACGATCTCCCTTACGGACGCGACAAATATGGCGTGTCACGGCTGGACGGGCTCCATGAAGAATCGCCGTTGGCACGGACCGCTTCGGCGAGAAACGAGCAATGGCGCTTCTGGTCAAAAACAGCGACATCGTGACCCCCGCCGCGCGGTTTCGCGGCGATATCTGGTGCGAAGGGGAAACCATCACTCGGATCGGCGCCGATCTGACCGCGCCGCCGGGCGCGGAAGTGATCGACGCCCGGGGCAAGCTCGTGTTTCCCGGCTTCATCGACCCACACGTTCACATCTATCTGCCCTTTATGGGCACCTTCGCCAAGGACACGTACGAATCAGCTAGCCGCGCCGCGCTGGTCGGTGGCACAACGACGCTGATCGAGATGGTCTGCCCGGCGCGCAACGACGATCCCTGGGAAGCCTACGAGTTGTGGAAATCGCGGGCGGCCGGGCGCTCGGCTTGCGACTATGCGTTTCACATGGGAGTGACGCGCTGGGACGACAAGACCGCGGAGGTGCTCGGCCGCGTCGTTGGCGACGGCACTGCCTCGTTCAAGGTTTTCTTGGCATACCAGGGCGCGTTCGGCATCGACGATGGCGAGCTGTTTCGCACGTTGGAGCTGGCACGCCGGTTGGGCGTAATCGTAACCGCGCACTGCGAAAATGCGGAGCTGGTGGCGCAGTTGCAGCGGCGCTTGCTGGCCGAGGGCAAGACCGGCCCCGAGTGGCACGAGCCATCGCGTCCCGCCAGGGTTGAAGCCGAAGGCGTACACCATCTAGCGACGTTCGCCGAGCTGACCGGCGCGCACGTCTACGTGGTTCACACCTCGTGCGAAGACGCACTCTTCGCGGCACGTCGCGCGCGAGAGCGAGGCGTCGCCCTGTGGGTGGAAACCGTAATTCCGTACCTCGTGCTCGACAGCACCTATGCCGAGCGCCCGGAGTTCGAAGGGGCCAAGTACGTCATGTCGCCGCCGCTGCGCGACATCCGGCACCAGCGTGTCCTGTGGAATGCTCTGGCCGCCGGCGAGATCGACACAGTTTCCACGGACCACGCCCCCTTCGACTTCCATATACAGAAGGAGATGGGCCGAGGCGACTTCACCAGAATCCCCAACGGCATCCCCAGCGTCCAGGACCGCGTACACCTCCTCTATACGCATGGCGTGGCGACGGGAAAGATTGACCTTCATCGCTTTGCCGACGTGGCCTCGACACAGGCCGCGAAGCTGTTCGGGCTGTTCCCACGCAAGGGCACGATTCAGCCGGGCGCCGATGCCGATCTGGTCATCTTCGATCCGGAACATCGCGGCACCATCTCGGCCGCCACGCAACTGATGAACGTTGACTACAGCGCTTTTGAGGGCTGGCCCATCCAGGGTCGGGTCGAGACGGTCACCGTCCGCGGGCGCGTGCAAGTCCGCGACGGTGTGTTTGTCGGCGCCGGCGGCGACGGACAGATACTGCGACGCGACCCGACTCACGGCGGGTGAACCGGCGTGAAGTCGAAGAAGCCCGGTTCAGCCCCGCGACAGTGCGTCGGTCTGGCGAACGAAGTCGTCGGCTTGCCACTCGTGGTCTGCGCGGATCGGCAGGCCGTCGCTCTTGGCTGTGGCCGCGGCATGAGACGCTTTGCGAGCTTCCGTCTGACGATGCACCAGATCGTAGTGGGTGGTGAAGTATTGCAAGCTGTGTCCGCGAAAATCTGCCAGCGTGCGGAACTGATGGGCGTCCATGAACTCGGCCAGTTCGTCGAGCATCTGCCGGACGCAGCGATAGCCGACTTTCATCACATGCGTGCAGACCTGCACAGTATCGCAGCCCAACAAGATGAACTGCGCGGCGTCGCGCCCCGACTCGATCCCGCCGATCCCCGATAATGTCCGGCCGGGAAATTCGTCGCGGATCAAGCGGGCGACTTCCATGCACATCCGCAGCGCGATGGGCATCACAGCCTTGCAGGAATAACCACCGAGCGTGGTATAGCCCTCGACCGTCGGCTCGGGCCGCAACGTGTCGAGGTTGACGCCGATCACGCTGCGGATCGTGTTGATCGCGCTGATGCCTTGGCAGCCGGCCGCGAGCGCGGCCCGCGAGGGATCCTCGATGTGCGTTACATTGGGCGTCATCTTGGCCCAGACCGGCACCTTGGCCGCGCTCATCACCCAACCGCAGACCTCCTTTAGAATCTCGGGGTTTTCCCCCATCGCCGAACCCATGCGCCGCTCGGGCAGTCCATGTGGGCAGGAGAAGTTGCACTCGAATGCGTCGACGCCCGCCTGCTGGCAGCGCTCAATGATCTCGATCCAGGCGTCCTTGCGGTATTCCTCCATGATGGAGGCGATCAGCACGCGGTCGGGATACTTGTCCTTGACTCTCTTAAACTCATCGAGCCAGACTCCGAAATCGCGATCGCTGATCAGCTCGATGTTTTCCCAGCCGATGATTTCCTTCGACGCCTCCGTGCGCAATCGCGCGTAGCGCGGCTGAACGTTGACCACTTTCGATGCGTCCAGGCTGATGGTCTTGCAAATCACCGCGCCCCAGCCCTCGTCGAAAGCCTTGCCGATCACGTTGGCATTCGTGCCCGGCGGCCCGGAACCGATGACAAGCGGATTCGGAAGCTTTAGTCCATCGACGTTGACGCTGAGGTCGGGCATGGCGCATTCTTGGGGGCAGCGAGAGCGGCGACAAGGGACTCGGCGTCGCCGTGGATCGCCCTAGATAAGTATATCCGCAAGCACTTGTCATGTCTGGGACATACCGATTACGCTGATTTCGGCCGACCTACGCGGCCGTGGACGTATGAACGCCTAACAAATCCGGCGGGGACTGTCCCCCTTTTGCGCGGGCACCATCGCCGCGATGGTCGGCGGAGCAAAACGGCGACTGTCCCCTTCTCCCCGCCGGATTTGTTAGGCGCTCTACGGGCCGCCGTGCCGCCGATGGATTGTTCGCTCATGGGAGGAGTCGTGATGGACCCGTTTCTGCAGGCCGCAATCGACGAAGCTCGGCGCGGACTGTCCGAAGGTGGAATTCCCATCGGATCGGTGCTCGTGATCGACAATCGGATCGTGGGCCGAGGCCACAACCGACGAGTCCAGCGGGGCAGCGCCATCCTGCACGCCGAAATGGATTGCCTGGAAAACTGCGGCCGCCTGTCGTCCAAGGATTATCGCCGCGCCGTCCTCTACTCCACTTTGTCCCCCTGCGATATGTGCAGCGGCACGGCGTTGCTCTATCGCATCCCGAGGATCGTGATCGGCGAGAACCAAACCTTTCAAGGCCCGGAATCGTACCTCCGCACGCGCGGCGTTAAGCTAGAAATCGTGAACGATGCCGAGTGCATCCAACTGATGCGCGAGTTCATCGCCGCCCATCCTGAACTTTGGAACGAAGACATCGGCGAGTAGAGCCGGTGCTCTAAAACATGGACGAAGGTCAATGGGACGCGGTCGTGATCGGCGCGGGGGCAGCCGGGCTTGTGGCCGCGTTTTGCGCCGCCGAGCGCGGCAAGCGAACGCTACTTCTGGAAAAGAACAAACAGGCCGGCATCAAGATCCTGATGTCCGGCGGCACCCGCTGCAACATCACGCAGGCCACGGACAATCGGGGCATCGTCGCGGCCTATGGCCCGCCGGGCAAATTTCTCCATTCGGCACTGGCCGCGCTGAGCGTGCAATCGACCATCGCGATGTTCGAGGCGGAAGGGGTGCTGACCAAAGTCGAGAAAACCGGAAAGGTCTTTCCCGTCAGCAACAAAGCCAGTCACGTGCTGGCCGGGCTCTTGGCGCGGTTCCAGCGCAGCGGGGCCACTCTGGCATTGGCAGAACCCGTTCTGGAGCTGGAGCGGGAAGCCGAGGCATTTCGGCTGCTCACGCCGCGGCGGCCGTTGCAAGCGGCACGCGTGATTCTCACGACGGGCGGACAATCGTATCCGGGCGCGGGAACCACGGGCGACGGCTTTCGCTTCGCAGCGCAGTTTGGGCACACGATTGTTCCGCCGCGTCCGGCCCTTGTCCCGCTGACCACCACCGCGCCTTGGGTCCTCGACCTGCGGGGGGTGACGTTGCCCGACGTCACCTTGCGGATCATGGACGATGGTCGCCGTTTGGCTTGCCGGCGCAGCTCGCTCTTATTCGCGCACTTCGGCCTGACCGGCCCCGCCGCTCTCGACGTGAGCCGAGTCGTATCCGGTCATCCCAGGCCGGCGACGCTCGCCGCGGATGTCGACCTCGTGCCCGACAAGAGCGAATCGCAATTGGTCGAATGGTTGCGACTCGAATCCCTAAGTTCCGGTAAAAAGCAACTGGCGGTCGTCGTCGGCCAGCTCATTCCCCGACGACTCGCGGAAATCGTGTTGCAATTGGCCGCGGTGGCACCCGACCGAAAGGCGGCCGAGCTGAGCAAAGAGGAGCGCAATCGCCTGGTCCGATGGCTCAAGCACTTGACGGTGCCGCTGACGGGGACGCTCGGGTTCAAGAAGGCGGAAGTCACGGCGGGGGGCGTTTCGCTCGATGAAGTCGATTCGCGCACAATGCAGAGCAAGATCGTGCCCCGCCTATTCTTTGCCGGCGAGGTCCTCGACCTCGATGGCCCGATTGGCGGCTACAACTTTCAGTCCGCCTGGAGCACCGGTTGGTTGGCCGGCAGCAGCGTGTAAGGGACTCGTGCACGGTGCGTCTGCGCAAAGCCTTGACGCACCCTACGGCGCTACGGCTGCGGTTTCGCGAAGAAACGATGAACGCCGAAAGTCGTAAGGTGTGTCAAGTCCGCGCGGACGCACCGGCTCAGGTGAAACTCGCGCTACACGTCGCGGCCCAAATCAAGATCTCTGCAGGCCGGAAAAAATTTCTGAAGCGCGGCGGGCAAAGGGGAGTAGAAACTCAAGCGCTCGCCGGTGAGCGGATGGGCAAACGCCAACTTACTCGCGTGCAGCGCCAGCCGCCCACTCGAATTCGATTTCGCACCGTATCGCCGGTCGCCGGCGACCGGACAGCCGAGGTCCGCCAGGTGGACCCGGATTTGATGTTTGCGGCCCGTTTCCAAGCGGACCTCCAAGAGCGACAGATCGCCGCGCGTTTGCAGCAGGCGGTAATGCGTAATCGCCTTTCGACCGCCGGGCGTCAGATGGTCGTTGCTGAAAACTTGCAGGGCCTTGGTCTCGGTCAGATAGCTGGCGATCGTTCCGCGCTCGCGCTGGGGGCGTCCATTCACGATCGCCTGGTAGGTTTTTTCCACCTCCGTCCAATTGGCCTGCAACAGACTTTGCGCCCGCTCGGTTTTGACGAACAGCACCAAGCCCGACGTCTCTCGATCGAGTCGATGCACGACGATGGCGCGATCGGGTTCGGCCGCGTGTCGGCCAAGCAAGAATTCGTTCAACCGAAAGAAGAGCGTGTCGGTCCCGCTGTCGCCCGTCGCCACGGTCAACAGCCCGGCAGGCTTTTCGACCACGATCAACGCGGCATCTTCATGAACCACGTGAATCCGGGCAAATTCCAAGCGGCCGGCGGCGGCGGCAGTTCGAGCGTCGCTCACCAGCACCTCGTCGCCGATTGCCAGCGGATGGTCAAACTGCCGGACCGTCGAACCGTTGACCGCGACTGCGCCGAATTTGAGGAGATTCTTGACCGCGCGACGATTCAGCCCCAGCGCGCCCAGCAGGTACGCGATCAGCGGCTCGCCATGACTAACGGTCGCCCTCCGAAGAATGGTCAATGCGAACTCAGCTTTCAACTAGGAAACTTCTCACAATTTTAGCGCCCGGATTATCGCACTGAGGACGAAAGCGATCCCCGCCAGCGCGAGCGGCAAAATCACCCAATAAAAAGCCACCCATCGCAAGGCGTGAAGGAACCGCGCGATTGCGAAGCCGCTCGATGGATTCTCGGGCTGGCATTGCGGCGGTTCGTAAGGGTTCTCGTCCATATCCGCCATTCTACCCGACTCCGCATGAAAAAGCCGGCCGCCGAGACCTACGGATTAAAAGTCCGTTGCACTTGGGTGCAGCCCGGCATGTCGTCCAAACGGGCGCTAGCCGGGCGCAGGGGGCCGCTCCTATCAACACAGTCCTTATAATGGCACGTCGGGCAAGGTCCTTGTTTTGCCGGCTCGGGGTAGGGAGAATGGCGGACGTCCTTGAAGCGATTCGTGTGGGGCTACTCACGAAATCGAAGTACCGGATCCCTCAAAACCACCAAGAAGTGAAACCAAGATGAGCACAATCAAAAAGTCTGCCGCGTCACGCCGTCAGTTTCTGAAGAATAGCGGGAGAGTGGCCGCGGCTACGGCCCTGGCCGGTATGGTCGTCCCGCGCGTCCATGCCGCGGAGGACAACACGATTCGCCTGGTGCTGGTCGGATGCGGTGGCCGCGGCACCGGCGCCGCCGCCGACGCCTTGTCGGTCAAGAACGGTCCCATCAAGCTGGTGGCTATGGCTGATGTCTTCAAGGATCGGCTCGACGGCAGCTACGCGTCCACCAAGAAACGGTTCGGGGATCGGGTGGACGTGCCCGAAGATCGTCAGTTCATCGGATTCGACGCCTACCAGAAGGCGATGGACGTTCTGAAGCCCGGTGACGTCGCGATCTTCGCCACGCCGCCGGCGTTCCGGTGGGTGCATTTCACCTACGCCATTGAGAAGGGGCTGAATGTCTTCATGGAAAAGCCGGTGACTGTGGATGGTCCGACGTCGCGCAAAATGTTCAAACTCGCCGAGGAAGCGACCGCGAAGAACCTCAAGGTGGGCGTGGGATTGATGTCGCGACACAGCCGCGCGATGCAACAACTTGCCGACCGCATCCATGGCGGCGAAATCGGTGACCTCATCCTCATGCGTGGCTACCGGATGCACGGGCCCGTTGGATCGATGCGGTCGTTGCCGAAGCCGGCCGGCGTCTCCGAGGTGGAATATCAAGTGCGGAAGTTCCACAGCTTCCTGTGGGCGAGTGGAGGATGTTTCAGCGACTTCTACATTCACATCATCGACCATTCCTGTTGGATGAAAAACGCCTGGCCGGTGCAGGCTCAGGCGATCGGCGGGCGGCATTACCGCGGCGACTACATCGACCAGAATTTCGATACGTACGGCGTCGAATACACGTTTCCCGACGAAACGAAGTTCACCATGGACGGGCGCTGCATCGACGGCTGTTCCGAAATCTACCACAGCTTCGCGCACGGGACCAAAGGCACCGCGGAGATTTCACACAGTGGCGATTGCGGGGCGCCTTCAGCCACGTTCAAGGGTCTGGGCTCGTTGCGGGCCGACATGCTCTGGGAATCCAAGCTCGGCCCCGACGAGGGAAACCCTTACCAGAACGAATGGAACGATCTGGTCGACGCCATCCGCAACAACAAGCCCTACAACGAGGTAAAACGGGGCGTTGAAACCAGCCTGGTAACGTCCATGGGCCGCATGGCTGCGCACACCGGGCGGATCGTCACTTACGATCAGATACTTAACTCCAAACACGAATTCGCCCCCTCCGTCGACAAGCTCACCATGAACGGCGCCGCGCCCCTGGTGGCCGACGCCAAAGGCAAGTATCCCGTGCCGCAGCCGGGAATTGTCACCCAGCAGGAGTATTGAGGCGCGCTGTAAAGCGAGAGCGGGCGTCGCCACTTTTCCGCCGGCTACTGGAACTTGAGGTGTTCTTGCGCTCTGCCGGCCTGATAGGCGGCTGAGGTCGCGGTGAAACGGTCGGCGAGCGAGCCGACGATCGTCAGCGGACGCGGCGCGACTAGACCGAGGGCTTCCGGCACGTCGCAAATGCGCAGCACGTTCAGGAATTGCGGCGCCGTCGAGTCCATGTGCGTGGTCGGGGGAGACACGAGCGTCACGCGGGCGATTTCGGGCGTCCAGATCGCGGCATACGCGGCAATCAGCCCGGCCGCCCCCTTTCCGGCGACCTCAACCGCTGCCGGGCGGGCGGATTGTTCCGACCGAGATCGGCTCGATAGGTACTTGGCCGCAGCCGCTACATCCCAAACCCGGCCCGTGTCAACCGTTCGCCCCAAGAGCGCATGAGATCGTTCGACGTAGTTGGGCGGATTCTTTCGCGTCCATCTCGTGGCGCCAATCCCGCGTGGCTCGCAATAAACGACGGCCTGGTCCGCCGCTGCGATCTTCGTGCTCCAGTCGGGCGTGGTGCCGGCTTCGTCGGCGTTGAGCACGACCAGCAGCACGCTACTTGCCCCCTTGGAAATGGTCTTCTCCGCATAACGGAGCCGAAACTCGATTCCTTGCTCGGATTGCATCCGCTCTGTCAGCTTGTCGATATCCGCTAGTCGCCTTGCCGCGGGAATGGTGTCCGGGAAATAGCCGAAACTGACTCGCCGAAGCTCGTCAACGAGTCCTCGCTTCCAATCGTCCAGTTTTCCCGGCTCGGGAGCCGGGACTTTCGCGATCGGCACAAATTGTTCGTCGATCGTCTTGTTGATCGAGTCGCTCGGCAGGTCTGCGTCAGCGGGGAATACGCGCAGCCGCTCTGGAGCAATGGGGTATGATCCCGGATCATTTCCCTCGCTGACCAGATCGACTTCGGTGTCGAGCACCGGTCGTGCATCGCCCTTCAATTGCGCGTTGATGAATCGGAACGAAGCCTGACGGATGTCCCTGCGATAAGCATGCTCGCCAACGCTGACCACGGCGTCCACTTGATCGCTCGCTCCGTAGAGGCTGTAGAGCCGCTTCAATCGGTTGATGACCCGTTCATTCGCGTCCATCGGGAAGTACACGTCGTGGTCGCTGTTCACGAACAGCAAGGCTCGCGGCGCGATCAGCCCCGCGATCCGCGTCCACGGCCACTGGAACGTGTTGTGGATGAACATGCAGTCGCAGTGGCGATTGATTGTGCGATTCGGCACGTACGATTCAAGATCGGCCATGCCGCTAACTGGCACAGCCACCTTGATGCGTTCGTCGAGGGCCGCGATCCAGAATGTAGCCGCGCCGCCCCCGCTGATGCCAGTGACTGCGATCCGTTGCGGATCGACATCGGGCCGGCCGATCAAGTAATCGACGCCGCGCACCCCGTTCCAAGCCTCGACGCCGGCCGGCGTATAGCCCCGCGAGTGCCACCACCAACGTTCCAGGCTATATGTGCCATGATGGAACGAGGCGATCTCTCCCAGCTCGACCGTATCGACCACGAGACAGATATAGCCATGCCGGGCGAACCAGATGCCATGCGACTGATAGGCAACCTTGTTTCCATTGCGCCCGCGACCGGAGTGGCCGCACACGTAGAGGATGGCAGGCAGTTTTTTCCCCGGCTCGACGACCGACGGACGGTAAAGATTGCCGGTGACATAAAGCCGCGGCCGGCTCTGATAATGGAGCATTTCGACGACATAGCCGTCGCCCTTGAAGGCGCCCGTGATTTTGGCGTCTAGTGGCGTTTTTTCGGGCAGCGGTGAAAGCCCGAGCATATACGCATATTCCTTGGCGTGTTGCGGCCGCTTGGCTTCCCAATCGGCGAGCGACGTGGTGTCGTCAGAAAGCCGAGCGGAGATCTTTTCGGTCTCTTGCCTGAGATACTCCTGTATCATCGCGTCGCCGGGCGAGTCGCGGTCCGGCGCGCCGAACGATTGGGCGTGAACCGGAGTGGCCGACGCTTCCAATCCTCCGATCAAGATGGCGAGCTGCAGAATCAACAAACGCGGCCGGCTTTTCATGGAAACGTCTCTGAGGAGATTACATATCAGAAGGCGACGCTTTGCCAGCCACGATGGTCGCAACAGCGAACAGCATTGACAGGCTAAAGCGAAAACGAGCGGCGCGAGGCCTTCGGCGGGTCAGCTTTGGGGCGCTCGTCTGGCACGACCCATTATCCGCAACCGCAGCCGGCCGGAGCAAGGCTGCCGAAGCCGGTGTTTACGGCGCTGGCTGATCGGGGGGTGAAGAACTGCACAGGTCTATTTTCTGCTTCTATCGTAGCCAATTCACCATCCGCTCGCCCTTCATATTGTAATGGAGTTCGACTAGCCGCCCGTTGAAGTCAACTTGGACAAGGAACAACGGGCTTCGATTCTCCAACACCGGCGTAATCGAGATGATCGTCCCGATCTGATCTCGCTGGGCGTTCTTTGCGATGTCGAGCAACGAAGCGTGGCTCAGGGCCAGCAGAGTCAACTGTTCGGAGGCCCGAGAAACGTGCGCCACGTCCTTGAAGCTTTCGACCTCAGGAGTCCATTTTTCGGCCAGAGGACTGCCGGCCAATTCGTTCAACACATTTTTTTCCGCGGGAGTGGCCAGCCCTTTTTCCGCCGTATCTACGGACAGCGAGAGCTTTCCATCCTCGATCTCGAATTTCGCGGATAATGCTGCCGTGGGGGCCTTAGCCGCTTGCTCGATGCCCTCGGCCAAAGTGTGCTTGATTCCGGCCAGCGCATGGTGCAACTGCTGGTCCTCGTCGGCAGCGAAGCCGCGCCCGGCGCCCTGACCAAGAATACCAACCACTACGATCGACGCCATGAAAATGATTGCAAAGTTCCTTGACGTCATCGGAACGTCTCGCATTTTTCGGATTGACGATGATCGGTAGAAACGTAGTTGCCGACGGCGCAAGTTCGTCCAAGAAGTGACGCGGCCAACCGTGCGGCTTTCGGTCGGCCAGCAGTACTTAGACGGACTCGCGCCACTTAAGTTCCCGTCGAAGTGCATGGATCGCGGTCTTCGATCCCCCGCCGATCCGCGCCGGCGAAGTGTGTGAGACGGGGCCGCCGCCGTTAATGGCGCGAGCGGCGCGCTGCAGAAGCAATCGAATTCCGAGGTCGGATCGGCCGGATTGCAACCGGACTTTTGGCGAATTCGGCTATGAGAAACCGAGCACGCCGGCCGTATTACGGAATCGCGACGCCGACCGAGACGCCCGGGCGACGGTAGTAGCCGCCGTAGTACGGATATGGCCGGTAATAGCGCGGGCCCCAGTAGGGATCGTAATAGGGATCCGCCACGATGACCGGCGGCGGGGCCTGTTGCACGATGACCGGCTGTGGCGCCGGCGGCTGATGAGCTGGGTTCTGCATCGCTTGGATCACGCGGCTGCTCACCCCGTTTTGGGTGAGGTAGGTGATGTCGGCCGTGTTGAGCGGGCGGACGACGCCGTTGTTGTTGATATGACTGACGATCACCTGCTCGTCGACGCCGGCCCTGGTCATCGCGATCGCGTCTTCAATCGACACACCGCCAGCACCCACCGGATGCCCGAGCCGGGCCTCGATCAGCGCCCGATTGCGAGCTTCGCTCTCGTCGATCTTGTTGCCGACCACAGCGCCCGTGAGCGCGCCGGCCCCGGCGCCGATCACCGCTCCGGCGGCCGTACTATGCAGTTGATGCCCGACGATGCCGCCCAGCACAGCGCCGGTGGCGCCGCCGAACAGTGCCCCCTGGTCGGCGTTGGAAGTTGATTGGCAACCGGTTGCCAGCAAAGCCAAGAATCCTAGCGTTGAGGAGACCGCGAGCGAGCGAGCCATAAGATGAATCCTTTCCTCAATTCCGCGTCTCGAATCCGTCCGACACCCGCCCGGCGCCAAGAGCCTATCCGAGCATGGCGTTTCCTTCTCTCATTATCGGTTCAGAGGGTCAAGAGAGATTGATCCTGTTGCAAGATTGAGAGAAACTGCGCAAGACACGCAAGCTGGCGCGAATTTGACGGGGGAAGCGAGATCGAAAGGAAGGCTGGCCACTCGCTGTCGAGATTGCGTTTTGGGTTCGTGGCGGACGCTGCTTACGTCCGCGCCGACGCTAGCAGCGTCGGCCACGATGGTGCAAATCACCAGTCGCTTCAAGACTTGCTCGGCGCAGATTATTTGGCCGCGCGCGGCTGGAGATTGGCCGTCCGCCAATCGCTCCATTTCTTGAACGCCTCGGCCCGCTCCGTGTCGCTGCGGAAGCCGAAGTTGGCGACTTGATAGAGCAACTGATCGTTCGGTGGAACGCGCGTGAATCCATAGCCCTTTGGATCCTGTCCCGCCAGCCGCAGGCCGACATACAATGCTACGTCGCGCAGTTGCGTCGAGTAGCGGACGCCGTTGACGTCGATCTGCGCGCAGAGATCAGTCGCCTGCATGAACGGTTCAATGAGCGGCAAGTGCTCCTTGCCGCCAAACTTCGAGATGGCCAACAGGGCGAGCGGCTTCACCTGCGGGACGGCGCCCGGCTGCTGAAGCAACCTAATCGCCGGATCCAAGCCTTCCTTCAAGTTGAACCGCATCGCCAGATATAGATTTTGATAGACGAGCGTCTGACTCGCGTCGCGGGCGATCCAAGTTCCAAGAATCTTCTTGAGCAGTTCGGATTGCTGGCCCGCGACAATCGCTGACTGAAACGGTTGGTAATACGGCAAGTTGCCCAACTGCAACGCGAAGTCATCGGCAAGATTG
>DASZFO010000193.1 GCA_035939775.1 Pirellulales bacterium
AGATCGGCGTCGCGATCAAAAAATGACCCCGATTGTGACCCGTCCGTTTGAGAAACCGCAGTTTTCGCCGCGTTTTCCGCAATGTTTCGAGTCCCGTCGGGACCCGAAATTGAAAGAAAGGCGACGTGCCGCCATCGACTAACCAATCTCGATTCGCCGCGCCCGATTCACCGGTTTTTGCAAATCGGCCCCCGCTCCCGGCGCCGGTAGCCCGAGAACCGCGCCAGCAGTGGTCGGCGATCACCTCGAAGTCGATCTGGTCGAGAAATTCGCCAACCGGCCGGTCGAAGTTGGCTGATTCGATCTTCGCGGTGTTTGCGGCAACATCGTGCTTGAGCTTCTCGGTGAGCATCCGCCTCGACCGTCCCGACCGGTCGAACGCCGTCTCGGCGGCCCTTCCAGCACGCCAGCGAGGCGTTCCGCGAATAGCAGTACCGCGCCATGCCGGTCGTCTGCGGCAATCGGGTCTATCATCGCGTAGCGGCGACGGTTGACGGCCTTTGGCAAGAGCGGCTCTCCTGCCTGGGCGAGCAATAGCTCCGCAGTCGAAGCCATCCCGCTGTAGCCCGATCGTGGAACGACGTCTTGCCGTCATCTGCCGCTATTCCGGCAAAGCACGAACGCGGCGAACTCCCCCTGGATAGGAACCTCAATCGACTGATCGCCCAATACGACTTTCAAGAGGGGCTTGCCGTAGAAGTCGCGTGGATTCAGCAAACGGAGGTTGTCACCCGGCTTGGCAAAGCCCTTAAGCCGCACTGGCGTAAGCGCGACCGTCGGCGTCCGAGCCCAGTTGAAAATCGCCAGGTGCGCGCGCGAGGGATCATACCGGCTCGGTTGGATCACAACCCGCGCTGGTTCGCTCGGGCGCGGGTCGTTCGGCCGAATGGTTTGATTGCCGCTTTGGATTACTTTCTTGAACTTATTGAGTCGCAGATCTCCGTTCAGAACTAGATTGTCGCGGACTTCGCAGTCATCATTTTCCGTCGCGCCATAACCGATTTGCATCCCGACGTTGGCGAGCGAATTGCCAAGCACGCGGATGTCGTGGCTTGGACGCTCGCCGCCGACCAAGAATCTCCCCGCGTCGTAACAGATGTTTTGCTGGATGAGATAGTGATCGACGAAGGCCTGCTTCGAGCCGTAGGCATGAACGCTGTAGCTATAGCCGCCGGTGATGATGCAATTCGTGATCGTTTTCAGCCCGTCCTTGTTCTGAGTGTAGATCGCGTGGCCGTGGCCCCGGTCGGGGGCCTTCCAGCCGTTGTCGTAGATAAGACAGCCGTAAATCTCGCTGTCAGCGGCACCGCTCCAAAAGGCGACCCCCTGGGCACAATCGTGGACCGTCAGATGGATATATTGGCACGCCTTGCCGGCGTGGATTTGTAGACCGCCCCAAAGCCGATCGTAGCTACTGGGATGAGAGCCAGATTCTTGGACTGTCCGTGACCGTGTAAGATTCTCAGAAACGAGAATCTCCAAATCGCGGATCTGAAGCCACGAGGCGGGCGCCTGGACAGTGAGGCCGCCGTCGATCGTCACCCGTTCTCCGAGCACACTGCGAACCTGAATTGATTTGGCCTCCGTCCCCGCCAGCCTAACAACGTAGCCCGCGCTATCCAGCCGGCGATCGGGATAATGGTAGATACCACTCAGCAGCCAGACCGTGTCGCCCGGCGCGATCTTCTGCCGTCCGAGCAGCGCGGATTCCAGATCCCAAGGGGATTGCCTAGTTCCGTCCCCGGTCGCGCTGCCAACGGGTGCGACGTACCACTCGGCCGCGACCACGGCAGACGCCCCGGACAGCACCAACGCAAAGTTGACCGCGCACTTCGCGGCGCTCTTAAACTTCAGATTCATGCAGGGGCTGCCTTAATCGGAATCGTGGGCTCCTTCAGCCAGCCCAGGGCCGGCCTCGAACGACATGCGCGTCACGACGAGCCTCTGGTTTCACGCGGAGTATAGATGCGTTTCATCTCGTTACGATAGGAAATGTCCGTTCACTTGTACGGGCGTATCGTTCCAGACGCCCCAGGATCGCGACTGTCGCGTTGGTGGGGCGGACGGCTGTTCGGGGGTCGCGGAGGAGCGTTTCGTCGCGTCTGGCGCAAAGCCAGGGCCCTTTCTTGGGCTCTTGGCCTAGCGGGCAGGCGGAACGCGGGTTTTGGCCCTCGGCGCCGCGCGCATCGGGGGCAATTATCAGGTCTCATGGATATCAGAAATCGCGAGTTCGGATCCACTATGCGCGAACTGGGACCGAACCCGCTTGAGTTCTCCATCCTGGCCGCCCTCATTTCTTACGATTCGCTTTTAGCGTGCGGCCTCCGCCGCCTTGCCGAGGTAGGCCATCACCTTCGGGTCGATACCAAACTGGGCACAGAGCTTGTCCCCTTGCTCCATCCACATTCGCTTCAGGTTTTCCTCGATGGCCTTGTCGCCGCCGCTGAAAGCGCTGACCAGGGCCTGCCGGCGCTTTTCCAGCGCCTGCACTTTCGGATCGGCCGGGTCGGTACCGCTGTCCATCTCCACCTTGAGCTGGGCCAACAGCTCTTGCCAGGCAGCAGTCCCTTGCTGGGCTTGCTGGGCAAGGTCTACGCCAGCCGCCGCAGCCTCCGCGCTGCGCTTGCGGAAGGATTCCATTTGTTCAGGTGTGTAATAGCTTTCGATCATGGTCATCACCTCAATTGTTTGGAGGAACTCTTCGGCGGAGACTTCCCCCGCCGTGCGCAGGCCAGCGGCAATCGCTTCAAGCCGCTGGTATAGCTTGCGCTGCAATTCAACCTGCTCGCGCAGGCGCGCGAGATGCCGCTCGATCAGCTCCACGGGCGAAAAGTCCGGCCGATTCAGGCAGTCGCGGATCTCTTCCAGCGCGAAGCCGAGCTGCCGGAGCGACAGCACTTGCTGCAAGCGGGCGACGTCGCCGGCCGTGTAGAGGCGATGCCCCGACTCGGTGTGCAACGACGGCCGCAGCAGGCCGATCTCGTCGTAATGGTGCAGCGTGCGGATAGTTAATCTTGTCCGCCGCGCCAGCTCGCCCACTTTCAGGGCCTCGAAACACACGACAGTCACTCCAGTCTGCTCCCGTGGAAACCGTGGCCACGACGAAATGATAGGACCTCACGTTACGTGAGGATCAAGCCCTCTTTCCAAAAAAAATAGGAATTCTGCTATTCGGAAAAAATGAAAGAATGTTTTCGTTGGCACATGCGCAGCTGCTGCAGCGTGCCTTGATCGATGCTTCTTTCGCCAAAGCGCCAGAGGGTGGCGAAAATACTGGCCCCAATCCCACGGATCGCGGCAAATCGGGGAGCAAACACCATGTCATGACCGATGCGCAAGGCATTCCCCTCTCCGCGACGGTGACGGCAGCCAATGTGAATGACGTCACGGAGGCCTTGCGCGTGCTGCAGAACATGCCGCCCGTCGGCGGCAAGCCGGGACCCAAACGGCGGCAGCCCGAGCGGCTGCAAGGCGATCGCGGCTATGATTCGGAACCTCTCCGGCAAATCTTGCGTTGGTTGGGTATCCAGCCAGTACTGGCCGCTCGCAACACGGAGAACGGCAGCGGTTTTGGTGTATTCC
>DASZFO010000194.1 GCA_035939775.1 Pirellulales bacterium
GTGGATTGCAGAATCGGTTCGCGCAAAGTCCACTTCTCACTTGGCTAGCGCCCGCACTGAACGTCTGTTGACCCGCCGAAGTATACCATTCGCCGAACCACTGCGGAAATGCCACTCGATCCGCGCCAGCGCCGATTAGGGAAGAGACAAACTCCTCTCCCTCTGGGAGAGGTTGGGTGAGGGGAACTTCGCGCGACGCGGCGCTGCCCCTCACCCCGGCCCTCTTCCAAAGAGAGAGGGAGAAGCGCGGGGCGGCGCGGCCGCGACTTACTGCAAAGGCCAGGAAGAGCAAGATCACCAGCACCACGATCGCGATCGCCACGGCGATTTTTCGCCAGGAGAGCGGGGCTTGTCCGGTGACTCGCCCCGTTTGGCCGTTCGCCAGAAACCGGAACACGCGGTCTTGATAGCGATAGGCCATGATCCAGACCGGAACGAGCATCGGCTGGCTGGTGAGATCGGTGATCCGCACGTTCACCTTGAGGTTCCGCGCCGAGCCGGGGACACTCGGTCGGCAGGCTGCCGCTTCGAGTTGCTCGAAACCTTGACTAGCCAGCGGCCGGGCATATTTCCGCGGCACGGTGAATCGCTCGTAGATGCTGTTGTTTAAGTCGATTTTGTCGGGTGGCACCGCCGGCGAAAGATCGAATGGGCACAGGGCCGCGGTTTCGCCGGGCGTGAGCGCGCCGCTCGCCCCGACAAGCAGGCCCTGGTAAGTGCCCTCGTGCTGCCCGGTAATCGGATACCAACTCGATCGAGCGCCGGCCGGGGTGTGGCTCGAATCGGCCGTCCAGTAGGTGTGCGTTTGCCCGTCGAAAACCCAATACGGAACGTAGACGGGGGTCATCTTCACGATGGCCGCTTGCTCCGAAAGATCTCCGGGCCGCCAATAGCTGCTTCCCAACCACTGACGCATCGCGCCGATCGCTTGCTCCTGCGTCACGACGAATGGCACAATCCGTTCGGGGGCGATTTCCTTGGCGTCAGGCCGCTTCTCAAGTTCCGTCGAACCGCAGAATGGGCAGCGCAGCGTGCCGGCCGAGGCGTCATAGCTCATCGACGCCCCGCAGCCCTTGCAGACGAAGTTGTGCGTCGTCTCATGCGCAGCGGGAGCGGCGCCGCCATCGCGACTCGGCGCCTCGGCGCCGCAATTCGGGCAGAACAGGTCTTCTTCGTCCAAGACCGCTCCGCACGTAACGCATTTGGAAAGAATATCGGGCATGAATCCAAGTACAAAGTACGAAGTGCAAAGGACGAAATTCGAGAAGAGCGCGGAGCGTAAAATGGTGAAAGTCGTTCGGCCGCGACCCGATAGGGGAGCGCGGCGCCGAAGCGTCAGTGTCCACGCAAATAGAACAGCAACCAGATTATCAAGATCAGCAGGACCGCCATCCCAATCGCGATGCCGATTCGCAGACCAGAGAACGGCTTGTCGCCGCATGTTTTCCCGGTTTGGCCGTTGACGAGAAAGCGGTAGATCGTGTCGCGGTAGCGGTAAGTTAGCAAATAGACGGGCAGCAGAATAAGATCCGAATTGACGTGGCTGAATTCGGTTTCGACGGTCGTGCCGCTCTGAGTGTCGCCCGGCAGAAAGCTCGCCACATTCTGCTGCTCCCAGCGGGAGAATTCCTGTTTGCAGAGTTCCAAGGCGGCATCTTCCGCGATCGAGTATTCCTCGCTGAGCCACCCGGCGAGAAAATAGGGTTGGTATCGCTTCAGGGATTCGAGACGGAATGGTTTGATCCGCTCGGCATACGTTTGCGGCAGTCCCTTGCTTCCGGAAACGAGATAGCCGCTGTAGTAGTTATGGTGCTGGCCCGAGAGGTTCCACCATTCGGTCTCGCGGACCTCGCGCGTTCGCGTGACCGTCTTGCCGTTCTCGATCACGGTGTACGTTTCCGTGCGATACCAATACTCGCCGATCTGCGAACTCCAGCGGCTCTCCGCCAACATCGAGAACGACCAGAACGGCAGATAGACGCCGCGGAGCTTTTCTTGGATTTGAGCCGTTTTCAAATCGCCCGGACGAAACCAGCCATTCTGCCGCAGCCAAGACTGAAACTTCTCGACGGCATCGGTCGGTGATACCGCAAATCCGACTACGAACTCCGGCCGCTGCCGATTCGATTCGGTTGCCGGCAGTTCGAGCACGTAGGTGGAATCGCAAAACGGGCAGGTGATGCTCCGCTGGCCGGGATCGACGTTGATCTCCGCGCTGCAATTCTGGCAGCGGAAATGTTTCTGTTCGACGGCCGGCGCGGCTGGCTCGACCTCTTGCACGGTTCCGCAAGCGTGGCAGAATTTATCTCCCGCCTCGACCAATCCGCCGCAAACCTTGCACGGTTTACCGGTGGGGTGGGCCGACTCGCCCAACTCCGGCGCAGCCGCCGCGGGCCTCGGCACCGTCATTACCGCTGCGTCATCCGCCATCGCATGATCTCCGCTTGTGCGTCCAGAGTCCCCAGCCCCAATTACTATATCGCTCACTATTTGACGAGTTGGATTTACGCGTGGCCGACGCTGCCAGCGTCGGTGCGGACGCTAGCAGCGTCCGCTACGAACTCGGCAACCCGCCGCTGACAGTCCCCTAGCCCCGAGCCCCTTCCCTCTGCTGTTGATACACCACGGCGATCACCTCCTGCACGTCCTTGAACTTCTTCTTCGTCGCCAGCGCCGCGTCGATCAGCCGGCGAGCGTCGCTCTCGCTATGGCCGAGGGTCCGCAGGGCCTCGAACGTCTCGCTCACCACGTCGTGCGGCACGTCGGCGGCCGTCGGTCCCTCGCGCGAGACGAGCAAGGCGAATTTCGGCATCCGCCGGCGCAGCTTGGCCACGATCCGCTCCGAAGTGGCCGGGCCGATGCCGGGGAGCGTTGACAGCGTTTTGACATCTTGCTCCTCGATCGCCGTGGCCACCTCGCGCACCGGCCGAACCATCGCCCGCAGTGCCTTCTTTACTCCCACACCATCTACTTCGCAGAACAGGTCAAAAAATTCCCTTTCGACCGCCGTCAAAAATCCGATTAGCCGCGGCGTCAGCCGGCCATGCATCGGGTTGCCTTCCAGATAGTCGATCGTGTGCAAGCTGATTTCTCGCCCCACTTCGTTCTGCAATTGTCGCCGCGCGAATTCGGGAATCAGCACTTCGTATTCGAACGGCCCGACTTTGAGGACCAGCTCGTCCACGTCAACTCGCAGCAGTTGGCCGGTGATTTTGGTGATCAAGGCAGAGACCCTTGCAGGAGCTGCGATTGTCGCTTGCCGAGGTGGTAGTGGCACAGCGCCACCGCCAAGGCATCGGCCACGTCGGGCGGCTCTGGCGGGCGGTCGAGCCGCAGTTCCTTCTCGATGGCTCGCTGCACCTGGCTCTTCGGCGCCCGGCCGTTGCCGGTCAGGATGCGCTTGATCTGCGTGGCGCTATAATGAATGACCGGAATCCCAGCATCGGCCGCCGCCAAACAGATCACCCCGCGAGCGTGCCCCATCAGGATCGACGTCCGCGGATGGTCGTAGTGCGAATAAAGCTGCTCGAGCGCCATCGCGGCCGGCTTGAGCGCCGCGATCACCTCGGCAACTCCCCGATGAATCTCCGCCAATCGGGCCGGCAACTCGCTCGTTTTCTCCGTGCTGCGGACCACGCCCGCCTCGACTAGCCTTGGAGTTCCACGCGTCGCCTCCAGCACGCCGTAGCCGGTGATCGCGAGGCCGGGATCGATGCCGAGAATTAGGGGCGCGGGGCGAGGGATGAGCGGCGAGGGACGCGCAGGCGGAATTGGTCCGTCGTGGAGCTTCTTTGTCACGAAGTGCATTACCGTTGAATTCCGCACGCGCAGCGTGCCATTCTATCCCTCATCCCACGCCCCTCGTCCCTGCCTAGCCCCTCGTCCATTCCGTGCCGCCGGGGCGATCTTCCAACATGACGCCGATTTCGGCGAGCCGCTTGCGGATCCGGTCGGCGGTGGCGAAGTCTTTGTTCTTGCGCGACAATGCGCGAAGCTCGATGAGCAGTTCCATCAGTTGGGCAACCAGGCTATCGTCGCCCGACGATTTCATCTCGACCGGCTTGCGAAACAGACCGAGTGTGACGGCCATCTCGCGGAGCGTCTTCGTCCCCTGAGTCAGAGTGGCCAGCGCGTCCGCGGACGGCTCCGACGTGCCTTCCAGCTTCTCCGCGTCCGCGAACTTGTTCAGCAGTCGCACAAGATCGAACAGCTTGCCGATGGCCGAGCCGGTGTTGAAATCATCGTCCATTGCCTCGAGAAATCGATCCCGAATGTCGACAATCTGCTTCCGCATCGGATCGCTGCCCGGATCGAATTCGCCGCCGGTTCGCGCGGCGGGTTGACCCATCTTGTAGAAACTTTGGCCAATGATTCGCTCGTAGCGCTTGAAAAACCTGTAAAACGCCTCCAAGCTCGTTGCCGTTTCCTCAAGCAACTCTTCACTGTATTGGATCGGGCTGCGGTAGTGGGTGGAAAGCAAGAAGAAACGAATCGTTTCGGGCGAATGCCGGTCGATCAGCTCGCTGAACGGGCTGGCGCCGGTCGATTTGCTGATCTTCTTGGCGGCCTGTTCCGTCGCGGCGTTTGGCGCCGCATCGGCGGCGCGCGTCGTGCGCCCGCCCACTTTGCCAGCCTCGCTCGCCGCCTGCATCAAGCCGTTGTGCAGCCAGTATTTGGCTTGCGGCTTGCCGTGGCAGCATTCGCTCTGGGCAATTTCGTTTTCGTGATGCGGGAAGATGAGATCGAGCCCGCCGCCGTGAAAGTCGAATGTCTCGCCAAGCAGTCTCCGGCTCATCGCCGAGCACTCGATATGCCAGCCGGGCCGCCCCTTTCCCCAAGGGCTATCCCACGACGGCTCGCCCGGCTTGGCGCTCTTCCAGAGTGCGAAATCGGCGGGCGACCGCTTCCGCTCGACCATTTCGCCCCCTTCTCCTTGCATCGTCTCGAGCGTGCGGCGACTGAGCTTGCCGTATTCGTGGTCCTTGCCAACGTCGAAATAAACATCGCCGTCCGAGGCATAGGCAAAATCCTTGTCGATTAGCGTCTGCGTGAGTTGGATGATCTCGTCGATGTTTTCGGTCGCCTTGGGGAAGTGATCGATCGTGTCGATCCCCATCGCTTCGAGGTTCCGCATGTAATCGGCCGTCATTTCGGCCGCGAGTTGCGACATCGGCATATTACGGTTCCGCGACTCGACGATCAGCTTGTCGTCGACGTCGGTAACATTCACGACCCAGGTAACCTGGTAGCCGCAATAGGAGAGATAGCGCTTGATCGCGTCGAAGATCACCGGGCCGACCATGTGCCCGATGTGGCTGGGCTTGTAGACTGTCGGCCCGCAGAGATAGATGCCGACCTTGCCGGGATGGACGGTTTGGAGCGGCTCCTTCGTCTTCGAAAGCGTGCTGTAGACGCGGATTGTCGCCGACGGCGCGGTTGAATTGGAAGCACTCGTATTCGGAATTGGCAGAGTTGTGTTGGGCATATTTGTCTTCGGCTCGTTAAGTTACTTTGGCCAATACGCCGTTCCCTCTCCCTTTGGGAGAGGGTTAGGGTGAGGGGATGCCAAGATAGCCTTTTCGTTCCCGCCCCTCACCCCGGCCCTCTCCCAAAGGGAGAGGGAGGACGAGAACGAGGACCGCTCACATCTCAAAGCCAAATCTTCTGCTCACTTAACCAGTTCTCTTCACCAGCGCGACACACTGTGCGGCAATTGCCTCGCCTCGTCCGACGGCATCAACTCCTTCGCCGGTCTTGGCCTTCAAACCGATTCGATCTGCCGGCAGGCTCAGGATTTCGCCGATCTGGTGGCGGATCGATTCTTTGTAAGGAGTCAGTTTAGGCTGTTCGGCGAAAACGATGCAATCCAGATTGACGATTTCAAACCCAGCGGCCGCTATGCGGTCGCGAACCGCGCGGAGCATTTCGCCTGAGTCGCGGCCGCGATTAGCCGGATCGGTATTGGGAAACAGTTCGCCGATATCCCCTAATGCCGCGGCACCGAGCAAGGCGTCCGTGACCGCGTGCAAGAGCACGTCGGCATCGCTATACCCGACCAAACTATGGTCGTGCGGAACCGCGATGCCCCCCAACCGCAGCGGCCCGCCCGGCGCGAGCCGATGCGTGTCGTGACCGATGCCCACTCGCAATTCTGCCGCCCGTTGCTCTCCCATCGCGCGGATTATAGTAGGGGCAAGGGGCGAGGGGCTAGGGGTGAGGGGCGAGGGAAAGAGACAATCGGCGACGTGCCGATCCGGCCGCTTGCGCGTCCCCTCGTCCCTCTCCCCTAGTCCCTCGCCCCTGTTCACATATAATCTGCTCATGCCGACGATCGAAATTGCCGGACTCACCAAATCGTATCGCGTCTACCAAAAGCAAGAGGGGCTGCGGGCCTCGATTCGCGGCCTGTTTCACCGTCAGTATAAGCACGTTCACGCCGTTCGCGGCATCGATTTGACGGTCGAGCAGGGAGAATTCGTCGCCTTCCTGGGACCGAACGGCGCCGGCAAGACCACGACGCTCAAGCTGCTCTCAGGCGTCATCACGCCGACCTCCGGCTCTGCGCGAGTCCTCGGGCATGTGCCGTGGCTGCGCGAGAATGCGTATCGCCGTCGTTTCGCCCTGGTGATGGGGCAGAAGAACCAATTGTGGTGGGACCTGCCGGCCCAGGAGTCGTTTCGCCTCCATCAAGAGATCTACCGCATCGAGCCGGCCGACTTCGACCGCGTTCGCGATGAGTTGACCGACCTGCTCAAAGTCCGCCCGCTGCTGCGGCAGCCGGTGCGCGAATTGTCGCTCGGCGAGCGGATGAAGATGGAGTTGATTGCCGCGCTCTTGCATTCGCCCGAGGTGCTATTTCTCGACGAGCCGACGATCGGGCTGGACGTAATCGCCCAGCACAATATCCAAACCTTTCTGCGGCATTATCAGCAATTGCGTCGAATCACGATCCTGCTCACCAGCCACTACATGAAGGACGTCGCTGCGCTTTGCCGCCGCGTTGTGATCATCGCCGGCGGGCGGATCATGTACGACGGCTCGCTCTCGGGCATCGTCGATCGCTTTAGCAGCCACAAAATTGTTACGCTCCAATGGGCCGAGGACCACCAGCCGGGCGATCTCTCGCGATATGGCGAAGTGCTCGACGGCGCGGCCCCCAAGTCGCGGCTGCGAATCCGCCGCGATCTGGTGCCCGACGTGCTGGCTGGGATTCTGGCGAACCATCCGGTCGAAGACGTGAGCGTCGAAGACCCGCCATTGGAAGAAGTGATTGCCGAGATGTTTTCGTTGGCCGATGAAGAGGCGGCGGGACTCGAACAAGAACTTGCCAATGCGCAAGCGCGAACTTCAAAGCCGTAGGGTGCGTCAAGTCCGCGCAGACGCACCTGAGTCTGGCGCAGCCCTTGAAATGCTCGTTCCCAGGCTCTGCCTGGGAACGCGCTGCTTCGCAGGCTCTGCCTGCCACGTAGTGCTCGTGGACTTCGAACAAGGACAATCGCGAGGCAGAGCCTCGCATGTAGGGAGTTACCAGGCAGAGCCTGGGACCTAGGGAATATGTCATCATCTCCGACCATTCCGTCGACCGCCGCCCATCTGCCCGACGGCATTATCGCCCGGCTCTACACCTGGCGGACGATCCTGCGAATCAGCATCGAGGAGCGGCTGATCTACCGGGGCGACTTCATGCTCGGCACGCTGATGCGGTTCCTACCGATGGTCGCGCAGATCTTTTTATGGAGCGCCGTGTTCGCGGCAGTCGCGCCGGCGGCCTCGCAAGCGCCGGGCGCCGCCGGCGATTCAGCGCCAATGATCGCCGGCTTTCGATTCACCGATTTCATCGCCTATTATCTGCTGGCGATGATTGGCCGGGCGTTTTCCAGCATGCCGGGCCTCGCCACAGGAATCGCCAACAGTATTCGCGATGGCACGATCAAGAAATATCTAATTCAGCCGGTCGATATGATCGGCTTTCTGCTCTTGCAGCGAGTGGCGCACAAGCTGGTCTACTACATGGTGGCGATCCTGCCGTTCGCCCTGGTGTTTTATCTCTGCCGCGGCTATTTCGAGACGGGCTGGCCTGACGCCGGCACGTTTTTGGCCTTCCTGGCCTCGCTCGTCATGGCGTTTTTGCTCGGATACTACCTCGAGACGGCGATCGGCTTGGTCGGGTTCTGGTTTCTCGAGGTGAGTTCGTTCCTGTTCATCTACATGCTCATCTCATTTTTCCTTTCAGGGCAGATGTTTCCGCTAGCGATGCTCGACAAATTCACGATCGCCGGCTCGGTCAGCTTTGGCGACGTTGTCCGCTGCACACCGCTGCAATACCTGGCCTACTTCCCCGCGACCGTTTTTCTGGGCAAAGTTCAGGGGGCGCGATTGATCTGGGGTCTCGTGGCCGAACTAGGCTGGCTCGTATTCTTCATTATCCTTTGCCGCGTCGGTTTCAATCGCGGAGTGAGGAGATACAGTGCGTTCGGTGGATAATCCGAGATCGAACAAATGGCGGGCGCACTCGTTCCCAGGCTCTGCCTGGGAACGCACTGCCCGGCAGGCTCTGCCTGCCATGCGGCGCCAGTCGACATCGAACACACCCGATCGCGAGGCAGAGCCTCGCCGGCACGGAGTTCCCAGGGAGAGCCTGGGAACTAGGGTTTTATGACTCCGCGACCTCGTTACTTCCGCGTCCTGCTCACGTTCGCCCGAAACAGCCTGGTGCGGGCGATGACGTTCCGCGCGAATTTCCTCATCGAGTGCGTCACGTCGCTGTCGTTTGTGTTCCTGAATCTTGGCTTTTTCATCCTGATCTTTCAGTATACGTCTTCGATCGGCCGCGGTACCGGCTGGGGCAAATATGAATACTTCGTTTTTCTGGCCACGTTTCAGATGATCAACAGCCTGATCGAGGCGTTCTTCATGCCGAATGCCGAGGAATTCAGCGAGCTGGTCCGCACGGGCGAGCTGGATTTCGCCCTCATGAAGCCGATCGACACGCAGTTTCTCATTTCGATGGCGAAGTTCAATTGGTCGTCGATGACGAATTTCCTGTTTGCCTTATTGCTGCTCGGCTACTCGCTGCTGCGGCTCGACTACGTGCCGGGCGTCGCCGAGATTCTGCTCTATCCGTTCTACATTCTGTCGGGCGTGGCCATTCTATATAGCCTGATGATCACGCTGGCCGCGACGACCGTCTGGCTCGGGCGAAATCAATCGATATACGACTTTTGGTTCTATATCACCATCTTCTCGCGCTATCCGCTGGAAATCTACAGCGGCCCGTTCGGGACGCCGATCCGAATTCTGTTCACGTTCATCCTGCCAGTGCTGGTGGTTGTGAACGTCCCCGCGCGGCTGCTCGCCAAGCCGCTCGAACCAGGCGAATGGCGCTTGGCCGCCTTCGCGCTAGTGGCAACCGCTGTGAGCCTCGTCGCCTCGCGCTGGCTCTTCAAACGCGCTCTGGAAAGCTACCGCAGCGCGAGTAGTTGAGCAATGCGAAGCCCAAACCGTGGCACAGCAACTCCGGCCACGCCGCTAAGCCCGACGCTCGATTCGAGTTGCAGCGCGCCTCTGTTTTGACAATACTATCTCTACGTGTCAGTTGCGATTCGACGGTAGTCCTCCGGGAATCCTGGATCGTGCCGGTGGTGCGGGCATTGATAGGCCGGCACGCGGCCCGGATGTCCGGATTGTCGTTTCTTAACCGACGCCTAACTTGAACCTAACATCGCGCTGGTAGCTTGGCCCACATCATGGCGAACTGGTATTCCACGACAATTGTCGGCGGCCAACGAGGAATCGGTGTGGCTATGCGAACGCTGGAGCGGACGGGCGTGCGCTTTCCGGAGGAATCGCGTGCCAGCAGTGCCGCGGCCCGGGGAAGTGCGATGACGCGAGAACGAATCCTGGTGGTTGACGACGAGGAAGACCTCCTTGAACTGGTCAACTACAATCTGAGCAAAGACGGCTACCGAGTCCGCTGCGTGGCATCGGGCGAGGAAGCGCTCGCCGAAGCGCGGCAGCACTTGCCCGACCTCGTCGTGCTCGATCTGCTGTTGCCGATGGTCGATGGTCTTGAGGTTTGCCGGCGGCTCAAGTCCGATTCGCGCACGCAGCACATCCCGATTATCATGCTCACGGCCAAGAGCGAAGAGTCGGACATGGTGGCGGGACTCGAACTGGGGGCCGATGACTACGTGACCAAGCCCTTCAGCCCGCGGATTCTGCTGGCCCGCATCAAGGCGATCCTCCGCCGCAAGGGAAAAGAGGGGATGGACGAGGAGGGCGCCATTCGGATTCACGAGTTGGTGATCCATCCCGGCCGGCACGAGGTGCTCATCTCCGGCAAGGCGGTCGATTTGACGTTCACTGAGTTTCGGCTCTTGCACTTTCTGGCCCGCAAGCCGGGTTGGGCCTTCACGCGATCGCAAATCGTCGATGGCGTCAAGGGAGAGGACTATCCGGTGACGGAGCGCTCGGTCGATGTGCAGGTCGCGGGGTTGCGAAAGAAGCTGGGGGAATTCGGGGCCTACATCGAGACCGTTCGAGGAGTTGGCTACCGATTCAAGGAGTAGCCATGCCGCGGAAACGGCTGCTCAGGCAACTGTTCCTGTCTTACGTTTCGGTGATCGTCGTCTGCGTGCTGGCCTCGAGCTGGTTTGCCTCGAAGGCGCTCGAGGAGTCGTACGTCGCCGGCGCCGGCGAGCGATTACAGATCGCCGCCCGGATGGTCGCGGATCAAGCGTCCAGCGGGTTCACCGGGGAGCCGGGCGAAATCGAGCAACTCGCCTCACGCGTCGGTCGCTCGATGGGCGTGCGGCTGACGCTGATTCGGCCAGACGGAACCGTGCTCTCCGACACGCGCGAAGACGCCGCGCGGATGGAGAACCATGCGCAGCGTCCAGAGGTCGCCAGTGCTCTGGCCGGCCAGGAAGACCGGATCGCGCGGTTCAGCACGACGCTTGGCGAGCGGATGCTGTATGTGGCGGTCCCCGCGCGCCAAGGCAATCAGGTCGTCGGCGTCGTCCGCGCTGCCAGCAGCATGGCCGAGATCGAACAGCAGTTCGGCCAGAGCCGCAACTCGATCATCGGCACGGCGCTGGTCGTCGCGCTGGCCGGCGGCGCAATCAGTTGGTGGCTCGCGCAGCGGATCGCCCGGCCGATTCAGGAGATCAGCGAAGGGGCGCGGCGCTTCGCGCAGGGAGAGTTGCAGGGAAAGCTATCCGTGCCCGAGACGGATGAATTGGCCTTGCTCGCCGAATCGCTCAACCAACTGGCCGGGCAACTGGAGGAGCGCGGTCACGCGATCGGCCGCAAGGGGCACGAGCAGGAAGCAGTGCTGGCCAGCATGGCGGAAGGAGTGCTGGCGGTCGATTCCGACGAGCGCGTGATCAGCTTGAATCGGGCCGCCGCGGACCTCATCGGCGGCAAGCAAACCGACATGCGCGGCCGCAGTCTGCAAGAAGTGGTGCGCAACGCCGATTTGCGCCGCTTCGCCAGCCGCGCTCTGGTCAGCTCCGAGCAGATCGAGGACGACGTCGTACTCCACGGCGATCGCGAACGGATCCTGCACGTCCGCGGAACGGCCCTGCGCGACGTGACGGGGCGCGGGATCGGGGCCGTGATCGTGCTCGGCGACGTGACCGAATTTCATTTGCTGGAGCGCGTGCGAAGCGATTTCGTCGCGAACGTGTCGCACGAACTCAAGACGCCGATCGCCTCGATCAAGGGTTTCGTCGAAACGCTGCTCGACGGCGCGCTCGAACATCGCGACGACGCCGTGCGGTTTCTCGGGATCGTCGCCGGGCAGGCCGACCGGCTCAATTCGATCATCGAAGACCTGCTCAGCCTGTCGAAGATCGAGCGCAGCGAAGAGGCGGCCGATCTGCCGCTCGAGGCGACGGTCATCAAGCAGGTCTTGGAAGCCGCGATCAACGATTGCCAACCCAAGGCGGCCCAGCGCCGGATCGAAGTCTGCCTGACTTGCGACGAGCGGATTCAAGCCACGGTGAATTCGCCGCTCTTGGAACAAGCCATCGTCAATCTGCTCGACAATGCCATCAAATACAGCGATCCCGGCAGCGCTGTTTGGATCGTGGCCCAGCAGTCGCGAAGCGAAGTCACGATCGCCGTGAGCGATCACGGCTGCGGCGTCGAGCAAGAGCATTTGCCGCGGCTGTTCGAGCGATTCTATCGCGTCGATAAGGCCCGTAGCCGCAAGCTCGGCGGCACTGGCCTGGGGCTTTCCATCGTCAAGCACATCGTGCAAGCCCATCGCGGCCGGATCACGGTCGCCAGCGCCTACGGCGAGGGGAGCACGTTCACGATCCATCTGCCGGTCGTCGCCGCGTAGCAAGTGCGAAGTGCCAGCGCTTGAACGGCGCGGACCGCCAAATATACTGGATGGGTGGCGGCCGACGGGATTGGAAATTCGCCGCTGCTTTGCCTGGCTCGCTTTCCTGCGCCAACTCCGAGGTTTCAACCGTGTTTACCAAACTTCAAGTCGTATTCGGCTTGGCGGCCGGGGTCGCGATCGCGATCTTCTTTTTTGCGATCGTCCTGAACGCCCAGTCCAAGCAGTTTGGGCCGGTGCCGAGTTGGCTGGGGCTGGCGGTTTGGGGCTCGTTCGGCGTGGTTGTCATTTCGTCGCTGGGGATGATTGTCACACAGGTCCTCGAGTTCCGCGAGCAGAAACCGAAGAAGGAAATCGAAACGCTCACCGAAGCAGAGGGGCTCGAAAAGGTCGCGGCGCCCGTCGCGGTGACGGCCAACGAGGAAGCGCCGGCAGAGGCCATCGTGGAAACGTTCGAGGCCACCGCTGCTTTCGAACCCGCAGCGGAAGAGGGCCTCCGAACCGAAATCGAATCGGGCGAGGGCCTCGGCGAGGCTGCCCTGGAATTCGAAGATCTCACGACCGACTTCCCCGAGTTCGACGAGAAATAGTGATTCGTCGATCATTGCTTGTTGATTTGGCGCACCGAGTTGGTATATAACAACAGGCAGTAGCACTCCCCGCAGTCGTGCCGCGCCGATCCCGCCTTGCGGCACGCCTTATACGATCCGAAGTCTCTCACCCCGGAGGATCGAGCCATGTTGACTCTTCTCGGCAAACGTCAACCTTTTTGCGACGGCGTCTCGCGGCGAAACTTTCTCAGAATCGGCGCGCTCGGCTTCGGCGGCCTGGCCTTGCCCGATCTGTTGAGGGCCGAAGCGACGTCTACCGCCGCCGCGGCGAACAACAAGTCGATCATCAACATCTATCTGGCCGGCGGCCCGTCGCACATCGACACGTTCGACCTCAAGCCCAACGCGCCGCCCGAGATTCGCGGCGAATTCCATCCGATTCCGACGACCGTGCCCGGGATGCAGATTTGCCATCTCATGCCGAAGCTCGCCGCGATCGGCACGAAGCTGACCATCGTCCGCTCGCTTACCGGCATCCGCGACGAACACGCGATCGACCAGACGGAAAGCGGCTGGTCGGAGAACGATCTGCGGAGCGTCGGCGGGCATCCGTGCCTCGGCGCGGTCGTGGCCAAGGTGCAAGGACCGACGCGCGGGGCCGTGCCCACTTTCGTCGATCTCACCGGCCAGACCAAGCACGGCTTTCTCGGCCCGGTCTACTCCGGATTCCGCCCTGACGGCGAGGGTCGGTCAAATCTGCGGCTGCGCAATGAGATCACGCCGGACCGTTTCCACAGCCGCGCGGAACTGCTGTCGCAGCTCGACCGCATCCGTCGCGACATGGATTCCAGCCATGCGATGGACGCGATGGACGCCTTTAACCAGCGGGCGTTCGGCGTTATCACGTCGAGCAAGCTGGCCGAAGCGCTCGAATGGGAAAAGGCCGACCCGAAGGTGCGCGAGCGATATGGGCTGCCCGAGCATGGCGACAACAGCCGGTTTCTGTTGGCTCGGCGGTTGGTCGAGTGCGGGGTGCGGATCGTGAGCTTCAGTTGGGGAGGCTGGGACACGCATGGCGACAACTTCAACACGCTTCGTCGCCAGCTCCCGCCGCTCGACATTGGGTTGAGCGCGATGATCGACGACCTCGAATCCTGCGGCCTGTTGCAATCGACGATGATCGTTATGTGGGGCGAGTTTGGCCGGACGCCGCGCGTCAATCCAGCCGCCGGCCGCGATCACTGGGCTCGGGCCGCGAGCGCCGTGGTCGCCGGCGGTGGATTCAAGACTGGCCAAGTGATTGGCTCGACCAATCGTTACGCCGAGGAGGCTCGCGATCGGCCAGTCCATATTCAAGAGATGTTCGCCACCTTCTATCAACAGTTGGGGATCGATCCGAAAAAGACAACGATCCGCGACCCCAATGGTCGTCCACAGTATCTCACGGCCCACCCAGAACCGATTGCCGAGTTGCTTGGCTAGCCAGACCGCTCGCGGAAGAGCAAGTGATTCCACCCTACGACGATCACGGCTTTTTGCCTCCCGGAGTACATCCGGCAAGCCTCGACGAGGCCGAATCGCGGTTTGGGTGCGACTCGGAAGTTCGTCGCGCTCAGATGGATTCGGTAAAATGGATGGTGGAGTTGGCTGTGCGCGCGGGCGTCCAGCGAATCATCTTGAATGGCAGCTTCGTCACCGATGTCTTGGAGCCAAACGACGTCGACTGCGTGTTGCTGATTGGACCGGGCGCGAGGCGCGATCGGCGAGCTTTGAAGCAGCTTCGCAAGGGCCTACCGTTCTTGAGCATAGCATTGGTCGGTCAGGACGACTTTGACCACTTGGTGAACGATTTTTTTGCAAATGATCGGTTCGGTGTGCCGAAAGGGATGATCGAGGTGGTGCGATGAGACGAGTGCTCAATGAAGTTGAGTTGACCAATACGCGGCGCAAGCTTACCGAACTGGAACGTCGATACGACGCTCATGAGCAGGAAAACGGGGGCGACGAGGAATTGCGTGAATTGTCGATGGAATCGTTGAAAAGGCTGATCAATCAGCTTAAGGAAGAGATTTTATGGTCTGAGGTCCATCCCCCTGCGCATCGCTAACGGCGATGCGGCCGACCTCAACCCCTCTGCAATCTGCGGGCATTTCCGTTCATCTTCGGCCGCCACTCCAGCTTGCCCAGTCGCCGGAATCGCGCCAATCGGAATAAAGCTCAAGACCCGGATATTTCGTGTCGATAAACTCAAAGCGAAAACTTAGGACGAGCGAGGATGGGCTAACACCGGAAAATCCGGGCAAATGGCTGGGGACCGACGAGATAGGAACCGTTTATGAATGCCACGCCTCCCGCGATCAGCCCTCGCCTGCGGTCCCGCGAGCCTCTCGCCGCGGCAAGCCATACGCCGCCGGCTGCCGTTCCTGGCAACCCTTTGCTGCGCGTTCTGATCCGCTTGCCGAACATCGCCGCGCCATCCACAGCCGCGGCCCGATTCCAGTTCGCGAATAAGCTGTTTTCGACGCTCAAGCGGCGTTACGCTGCGGCCGCCTTTGCCGTATTTGTCGTTTGCATGATCGCAATGCTGCTCCGCGGCAAACACGGGACCGCAGTTCACAACGATCTCGGTTCCGACGCGCCTCCTTGGAACGGCGCCGTCACCGTCTCTCCGGTCGCAGAAGGGCCGGGGCAGCGAATGGTCGAGTCGGCCGAAAGTCAATCGCGAATCGGCAAGTCGCCGCCGTGGTCGCCCGCGCCGCAGAATCCCTCCGACGCCCAGCCTCCGGCGCGCAACGTAAGCGGCTGGCAACCCCCGACGGGTGGAATCGGATCGACCTATACGAATTCAAGTGCCGCCGACGATCAAATTCCGGTCATGAACCGTTCTTTCGACGCGCTGGACCGTCGAGCGCCGACGTCGCGGCAATCGCAGCCAACCGCACCGGGCGCCGCGTATATGGCGCAACGCTATGTTCCGGCGGCCAATACTTTCGACCGCGGGATCGCGAATCCGGTGCCGCGGGCTGAAGCTCAACTGATGGGAACGATCGGCTCGCTTCCCGATCAGTCCAACGGCGATTTCAACGGATCGCGGAACTCCAGGTAATTGATCCATGAGCGCCATCGACAACGCCTTCATTCGCGCTTACACGACGGACGCCACCGCGGCCGCCGCGCCAGCGGTCGCAAAGGCCGATCCGCGCAAGTCGAACGACCGCGGTACGGCCGCCGAGGCCCCGACTACGATTCCGGGCCGGCCGCATTTCGCGCGATCCGCTCCCCGAGCGAATGCAGCGCCGTCGGTCATTCCAGCGCCGCACATCAATCTGGCCATGTTTTCCCACAGTGCCACGACGCTCGATCCGCCGCGGCCGGCGCCGATTCCAATCCGGATCGATCCGCCGGCAGTTGCGATTCATGCACCGCATACGGCGTCGGATTCGGCCGGGGCGATTGCCGCTGAGGCGAATGAAAACGACGGATCGACGATTTCGCTTCCGACATCGTCCGAGGCAACGGCCGAATCCGCGGCTCGGCGGCCGGCTTACGAAGTCGATCGCTTCGCTTGGCCCGAGACATGCGATGCTCTGCTCGCGCGAATCGGCGCGCAGGCCGATGAACTCACTCTGGAATTGATGGCCGAAGCGGCACTGGGGCGAAAAGTGATCGCCGTGAGCGGCTGCTCGCGGGATGACGGAGGGACGACGCTGGCGCTGGTGCTCGCGCGGCGGTTGGCGGCCTCAGGCGCGAAGGTGGCGCTCGTCGATGCCGACTTTGCCGCGCCGCAGTTGGCAGGCCGGCTGGGCCTGGTGATCGGGATCGGGTGGGAAACGGTGCTGGCCCTGCCGGAAAAGACCGCGCTTTGGGATACGATGGTCGAGTCGATCGAAGACCGCCTGACGGTCGTGCCGCTGGCCTCGCGATCGCGTATGCACGTCTCCGGTGAGATTGCCGCTCGGCTGGCCGCCTGCCTGGCGGAGCTTCGCGAGGCATTCGACATTGTGCTCGTCGACGCCGGGCCGATGTCCGCCGGTTCGGAAACTGATTGGCTCACCGAGTCCGGCAATGGCCTGGAGGCCGCGATCCTGGTCTGCGACGTGCGCACCGCACAAGCGGATCGAGTTGCCGGCGTGAGTCGCCGCTTGATGGATGCCCAGATCGCTCCGCTGGGCGTCGCCGAGAATTTTTGCGCCTAATTTTCAATCGGTCCAAACCATGTACGAATCTTATTGGCAGCTCGACCGCAAGCCATTCGAGAACTCGGACGATCCGAAGTTCTATTATCCGGGTGAAGGCCATCAGGGCACGCTCCTCAAGCTGCGATACGTGGTTGAGAACCGCCGCGGCGGGGCGGTCGTGGCGGGAGGCTCGGGCACGGGCAAAACTCTGTTGGCAAGAATGCTGGCCCGCCAGTTGGCCGAGGGCTGCAAGCCGCTCGTGCATCTGGTATTTCCGCAGATGCCGGCCGCCGAGCTGCTCTCCTATCTGGCCGACGAGCTGGCCGCGCCGCCGTCCGCGGCCCGCGGCATAGACCAGGCTGTCCGTCGCATCCAGACTTTTCTCGAGGAGAACGAGGCCCGCGGCCAGCATGCCGTCGTGACCATCGACGAGGCGCATCTCCTCGAACAAACCGAGACGCTCGAAGCGCTGCGGCTGCTGTTGAATTTCGAGGTGAAATCGCGGCCGGCTCTCACTCTGCTTTTGGTCGGGCAGCCGCGACTGTTGCCGATGATCGATCGGATGCCGGGGCTCGAGGAGCGGCTGGCGCTGAAGTGCCTGCTGCGGCCGTTCACGCTTGAAGAGACGATCAGTTATATTGCCCACCGGCTGCAAGCGGCGGGAGCAAAGCGGCCCATCTTCGAGCCGGCCGCGATCGAGACCCTCTACGGACTCACCCACGGCCTGGCCCGCCGCATCAATCGGCTCTGCGATCTGGCCCTCTTGATCGGCTTCGCCGAAGAGAGGCCGAACGTCACCGCCGCTCAACTGGAAGCGGTCTCGCATGAGTTGGTGACCGTCGCACCGGAGTGAGCGCGCGACGGCTGCCCTGCGAAGCGTAGGGTGCATCAAGTCCGCGCTGACGCACCGGAACCCGCGGAAACGAATGCCTGACGCGGCAAGCCGGTGCGTCTGCGCAGAGCTTTGACGCACCCTTCAACTCTACATCTCCCGATCCTGCGCCGCCCTCTAGCCCTTTCGCCGCCAAGCGCGGAAAGCCGCAATGGCGACGGGCAGCAGGCTGATTGCGACGATCGCGATCACGACTTGCTCGAAGTGATTTTTGACGAACGAGATGTTCCCGAGCCAAAAACCAGCCAGCGACATCAGCGTGACCCAGCCGATGCCCCCCGCGATGTTGTAGATCGCGAATCGGCGGTAGCCCATCCGCGCCACGCCGGCGACGAAGGGGGTGAACGTTCGCACCAGCGGCACGAATCGGGCGAGCACGATCGCCTTGCCACCGTGCCGCTCGTAGAACGCCTTGGCCGCCAGGAGATGCTCGTGCTTCACGAACCGCATCCGCCCCTTCTCAAAGACGTGCTCCTCCATTTGCAGGCCGAGGAAATAGTTGACGGCATCGCCAAGGACCGCCGCCGCGCTGAGCACGAGAATCAGCAGTTCAATGCGGAACACGCCATGCCCGGTGGCATCGCCGGCCGCGAGCACTCCGGCGGCGAACAGCAGCGAATCCCCCGGCAAGAAGAACCCAATGAGCAGGCCTGTCTCGCTAAAGATGATCGCGAACAGGATGAGATAGCTGACCCACGGCGGCCCGCCCAGATTGACCAACTCGCGAAGCTGCTCGGGCTCGGCGAGGTGACGCAGCCAGTTGATTTTTTCGAGGAGCCATTGCATGGGACGGGCGAGTTGCGAGTTAAGGGCAGCGAGCGGCCAAATCTGCGACTTCGACAATACAGATAACTGATTCTCGCGCGGAATGCAGCGCCGGAATCCCGTTCCTCTGCTTGCGCGTCCCCCAGTCCCTAGCCGCCAGCCCCTTGCCCCTATTCAGGCAGCGGCTTGCCGCGCGTCTCCGGAGCGAAGGGAATCACCACCAAGCCCACGAGAAAAATGGCGCACATGCTGACGCCGGCGTAGCGCAGCGGCAGCGGCTCGGGATAGCCATTGAAGACGTGGCTCGTGAGCATTCCCAGCGCGAACGGGCCGCTCGCGGCGACGAACCGCCCTACGTTGTAGCAAAACGAGGTGCCCGTGCTGCGGAGCCGCGTTGGAAACAGCTCAGGAAAATAAATCGCGTAGCCGCCAAACAGCGCCAATTGGCAGAATCCCATGATCGGAACCATCCAGAAGATCTGGCTTGTGTGGTCGATCTGCCAAAACACCCAGGCGGTGCTCGCCGCAGCCAACGTGAAAGCGATGGCAAATGTCGGCTTGCGGCCAATCGCATGCGTTCCCCGGCTGAAAGCCCAAACTCCGAAGAATCCCCCGATGTTTTGCATCATCGAAGTCATCCCCGTCCACCAAGTGACCGCGCTGCTGAGCGGCTGTCCGGTCAATCCTTCCGCTTGGAACTGCTTCATGAGGACCGAGTGCATGAGATCGACCGTGAAGAAGCCGATACCCCAGAGACCGACAACGCCGGAAAACGCGAGCAACAGACCGACGATCGCGTTGCGCCGCCAGCGGGGGTCGCCGAACAATTCGGCATAGGACCCCAGTTTTCGTTTCACGCCCTCCGCGCGTGCGGCCGCTTGCCAACGCTCCGGCTCCTTGAGATACCGAAAGACCACCACCGCCATCATCGCCGGCAGCGTGCCGACGACGAACATATAACGCCAGGCATGCGCGCTGTCGATCAACCGACCCAGACCCATGTTGATCAGCGCCGCAGACACGTTCCCGACTGTCGAGAGCGCTTGGAGCAGCGCCAGCGCGAATGGCCGCGCGCGGTCGGGCATCGTTTCGGCGACGAGCGACACGCCAACGGCGAATTCGCCGCCGACTCCGAGGCCGGTCAAGAAACGATACGCCGCGAAATCCCAAAACCCCGTGGAAAGCGCGCTCAAGCCTGTGAACATCGAATAGAGCAGGATCGTCCAGAGCATCGTCTTCGCTCGGCCGATCCGATCCCCCAGCACGCCAAAAATGAGCCCGCCGCTGGCCCAGCCGATCAGGAAGATCGAGGTCGCATAGCCGGCGTAACCATCGATCAATTCGTTCGGGGGCGGCGTGCCGTTCGGCCCGTGCAAGAGGGCAATCATCGCCGGGCGCCGCGCCAGCGTGAACAACTGCTGATCCAAGCAATCGAACAACCACCCCAGCGCGGCCACCATCAACACGAACCATTGGTATCGATTCACCTCCCGATACCAGGGGCGGGAAAGATCGCCTACGGGCGATTGAAGGGGCGAGCGATACGGATTGCTCTCGGGAAAATCAGCCATCGTCAGGCAGTCTCAGCGTGCGCGGTGCGGTTGGGAGTGGGAACGGCGCATGATAAGCAGCGGAGACGTGGATTTCCAGCACCCAAACAAGACGGTGGTGTCCCAAGACTTTGTTGCTGGGCTCGCCGCGCCTATGGTGAGAACTGGACCATGATCGACTGAGGCATTGTGGAATCACCGAACCATTCGCCGATCATGCCGGCGCGCAAGCCGGCCGAAGCGGCAGACTATGTTTGTCTCGATTGGGGCGACGCTTCCGCGTCCACCGGTGTCTCTCCACTCCTTCTGTTCCTGGCACTCACGCAGCATCGGTAGGCAGACGGCGCACTGAACCGCCGCGATCATGACGCCGGTTATCAGTTTCCGCAGGCCGAATTGGAAGCGGTGCCCCGGAGAGGGGGAGGCCATGTCTCAAATTCTATCAAAGCCGCACGGCCTAGCGAATTGCCCAAATCAAGACTTGACCTGAGCAGCTTTCGCGGTACAATGGCGACCTCTTCGCTTGACTTCCAATACCTTCCACTTAGACTGGGAGAAGGGACGGCGTGTATTGGATAGAGTCGGAAAAAAGGCGACTTTTCCGCTCTTCCATACCCGATAACAGATTTACGGCCCGCGCCGGAGCCTTTGGCAAAAAGCCGAAGGGGTGACATTGCGGACCATGCGGCATTGACGCCGATGCGGCCGCGCCATTTGGCAGCGGCCTGTTTTTTGCGCGGAGCCTACCGGGTTGGGAGTTGATTAAAAATGCCTGACAAGAATCGCGCCAAACAGATTATCGTTGAGATAGTGCGCCTTTCCGGTGGAAAGTTCGACAGCACTACGAGGCTATTCAAAGCATTTTATTTTGCACATCTATATTACGCACGAATCGCACCTGGCTATTTGTCCGATTGGCCCATCGTGCGGATGCCACGCGGTCCAGGTATAGATGACGGACGGGCCCTTCTTGAGGAATTGGCTGAGGAGGGCCTTCTTGAAATCCGCGCCATCCCAACTGGCCCATATACGCAGATGCAATATCGCACAGCAAGCCGATCCAATAGCTTGGGGCCACTTCCGCTGAATGCAATTGATGCAATCCGCGATGCCGTCAATTTTGTGAACTCGCGAACAGCAGCAGAACTCAGCGACCTCACGCATGAGTGCTCGCGATCATGGCGATCTGCCAAAGACGGTGACGAACTGAACATCTACGCCGATTTGTCAACCGACGAAGACTTTGCAAATCGGCAAGAGGCATTCAAACGGCTCGATCCGATCTTGGAAGAAATCTGGTGCAAGCCGGTCTAGCGATACCAATGGGCAACCCATTGTTGGATCGCAGCGTGCGTACATCCAGCCCTCATCTTGTTGCGTAGGTCCAGATGACACGCGCGAATGTCATTAATGCCCGTAGGACCTCCGTCGGTCGCTTCTTCAAGGAATCGAAAGACCGATTTCAAGCCAATAGTATTCCCGTTGAAGTGGCCGTCGTCGCTGCACAAGTGCGAGATAGTCTTGGCCGCGACTTCGTGGCACGAATCGCCGGCAACGATAATCGCCGTCAGTAGCTCATCGACTCCATACTTGCGTCGAAATTGCCCCTCCGACGCAGCGCCCTCGCAGATGGCCTCAGCAATTATCTCCTTGAGCCTCAATCGGTGGTCGAGCATCGCAGACATCCTTGGTGGTGACCGGACGACGTATTCTAGCCCCTCGCCAACCAAATGAAAAGGCTTTTTGGTTGTTCATTTCCACATCGTTCTGCCATCTAAAATCGTCTAGCGATTCATAGATCATGTGCTTGACGGATCATTCGAGCGGGCTCTATAATCAGCCGCTTGGCCATTCCGACCACATCGGGTGCGGAGCATTGAATGAAAATCACCTTTGATTTTGCCGCCCAGCAGATCAGTATCGACGGAGACGCCCCTAATCTCATGGAGATCGTTCAGGCGGCGCGCGAACTCGTTCCGGCTATTTCGCAGATCAACATCAACACGGCGCGCCTGCCAGGAATCCAGCAAGCGGCGAAGCCTGCACAAGCTAGTACATCTGCACCGGAAAACGGTGCGTCCTTGACCGGCGTGACGCTACGCCAGTTCATCAAGTCGCTGCGAATTGCAGGGGCTTCAGAGGGGGTCGCTGCGGTTGCCTACTATTACAAGCATCACGGAGGGGTGGAATCGTTCTCGCCTAAGGACTTGTCCACTTGGTTCACACAAGCGGGTTTGCAGAAGCCATCGCAAATGCCTGTGGCCGTATTCTATGCGAAGAAAAAATTCGGTTACGTCCAGAGCGCGGGCCGTGGAAAGTGGAGACTGACGACTAACGGCGAAAACTTGATCGTCGGGAAGCTCAATCAAGCTGACGATGCAGATGATTCTTAGAACGTGTTTGAAAAGCTATTTATCCCAGCCGCCGGCCAGTTCTGCTGGCTTTAGGTGGCGTAACATACGGTGAATCATGCAGACGAGGATCATGGCTTCGCTGTTATCGGTTCGTTCCTCGTAGTCTTTGCTTAATCGT
>DASZFO010000195.1 GCA_035939775.1 Pirellulales bacterium
ATCGAGAAACATTCGCCCGGCTATCTACTCGCCGTTTTCAGCGGCGGCAAATCGGATGATGATGTCGCCGTCGCCCAAGCCGGCCTGGCACAATTGGGCAAAGCGATGGACGCTGGCGCGACAGGCAAATGATGGGCGAGACGGGAGGCGCGTACGCCGAGCTATCTATCTGACCATCCAGAGTAAAACTGCCAAAGCCGCTGCTCGGGAATGTCTGACGGCGTCTCGGTTAGTCGCAGGTAGATCTCCGGCGAGCCGGGCGCGATCGGAAAGACTTCGGCCCAGCCGCCGCGCGGGCACCAGCCTCCGTGGTTCAGACCGTGGTGGATCGCAAAATCGAGAGGCGCCCGGTCGACTCCTGTTCGCCCGCCGGATCGAAACACGAGGAAAGGAACCATGAAGAAGAATTGCGTATTGCGGCTTCTGATATTTGGGCTCTTGGTTGCGCATTACATTTCCTGCGCATTTATCGGGTCTTCCGCCGCACCATCGGAAAGATGGGTGAGCCTAAATGTCGGCTCCGGCATTACTTCTGACAAATCGGGGCGAGGAGATTTGAACTCCTGACCTCTTGCACCCCAAGCAAGCGCGCTAATCCAGGCTGCGCCACGCCCCGATGGAATGGCCCCGTTCAAGCCGGGGCCGCCCGCAAGAAGTATCGCAGATTCGGCAGGCGGTTTCAACGGCTGCGGGAAAGCGCTTTGCCGAAGCACGAAGGATCAGGTGTGCGGGAGAAGCAAGCCGGGTGCTGGCCGGCGGCAGATTGTTTCATTCACTTCCGGTCGGTTGGCCGGCGGCGCTCGGCGCGGACGGTTCGTCGTGGAAGTGTTGCTCGAGCCATTTGTCCCACAACGCCGGGCTCTGCGAATCGGCCGCAAGATCCTTGCGGATCGCGTAGCTGACGGCTTGCATCATTTGGCGATCGAGCAAGCTCTCGAGCTTCGCCGGCTCGAGGCCGCCGGCGACCGTCGATAGCTCGAGCGCCTTTTCGGAACTCTTTTTTTGATTCTTTTCGAGGTAGTAAACGACGCATTCGCCTGCCAATCCGAAGGCTTTGTAAGGCGGATCGTCGTTGTGTTTGGCAAACTGTTCAAATAGCTTCAGTGCATCGTCCCAGCGGTCGTGCTGGAGATAATAGCGCGCCAACTGCTGATTCGCGCGCGGTACGTAACGGGTGTCGTTCGGGAAATACAGGCCGACGCTCTTCCAAGCCGCTTCGGTGCCATTTTCGACCGCGAAAAGATACTGTTCCGTCACGGTGTTCCGCTTGTCGATCAAGCGTCCATCGCTCGACGCGGCCGACGCGGCCAAGAGAAACGGCTTCCGCAGGAGCATTGCTGAGGCCCCGCCGACGACGAAGGCAGCGACCATCGCCAGCGTTAGGCGCCGCCGCCAGCGCCGATCGTCGCGGATGGCCAGCGCCTGAGTCTTCATCACTCCCCCGAGGCGTCGCGTGCCGTAGAAGGTTGAATCGCGAAACGCCGCCGCTTCGGAGGTGTTCCGTTCATCAAACTCGACCGGCCAATCCCCGGCCAAGCCCTCGATCTCCAAACCGCGCAGATCGCGGAGCAATTCGCGCGCGTCGGGATAGCGGTCTTTCGGGTCTTTCGCCAACATTTTGTGGACGATCCGGCAGAGCCCCGGAGGAAGATCGGGGCGATGGTTCTCCAGCCGCTCGGGGACGGCCTTGACGTGCTGCACGGCCACGCTCAGCGCCGTCTCGCCGCGAAACGGAGGCTCGCCGGCGAGCATCTGGTAGCAGGTCACTCCGAACGAATAGATGTCGCTGCGCGGATCGAGCTGCCGTCCCTCGACCTGCTCGGGGCTCATGTAGAGCGGCGTGCCCATCGTCATGCCCGTCTGCGTGAGATTGAGCGAATCGCCTTCGCTCGTGATCCGGGCCAGCCCGAAATCGGCGACCTTCACCTCGCCGACTTTGGTGAGCATGATGTTTTCGGGCTTGATGTCGCGGTGGACGATCCCCTGATCGGCCGCCTTGGCCAGCGCGACCGCCACTTGCCGCATGATCGAAACGACGAGCTTGACGTCGGGCAAACCGCTGCGGAGCAGCAATTCGCGGAGGTTCTGCCCTTCGACGTATTCCTGAGCGATGTAATGGATGCCTTCGACGCAGCCGACCTCGTGGATTTGCACGATATGGGCGTGCACCAAGGCGGCGGCGGCCTGGGCCTCCATGTGGAACCGACGAACGTAGGTCGAGTCTTTCGCCAGCTCGCGTTTCAAGATCTTGAACGCCACCTGCCGGCGCAACGAGAGTTGCTCGGCTAGATAGACTTCGGCCATCGCCCCGCGACCCAGGCGGCGGAGCAAACGGTAGTCGCCGATTTGCCGGCCCGAGAGGTCCAGGTCCAGGCCGCCGGCGGCGGATTGGGCGGTCGATTTGCTCATGTTATAAGTATGCCGGTTGCGAGCGTCGCCCCGCAAGGGCGACCGACCTCGCGGCAGCGATCGCGAAGTGGCGAGTATCGCCATTTTTTGAGTAGACTTAACATTAATTCTGATTGACATCAGGGGGGGAAATTGCCCATGATTGGCGCGGCGGGATGCCAAGACCAACGGTCGCTCTAGGGAAAGGAGACGCAAACATGGTGCGGGGCAACAAGGCGCACACGACAACGGTCAATCGAATCGTCCGCCGCTACAACGGCAAGTCGGGACTCGACGTCGACGTCGAGACGCCCGAAGGAATCGTCGAAGTCGAAACGGAAGCCACGATCGGCCGCGGCATCCGGCAGTTGAAGAAATTCCACGGGCCTGTCTATCTGGCCGTGACCAACCGGGAGGCGTTGCCCGAAGCGCTCCGAGCGACCAAGGGGAGCCGCATCGGAGTGATGGACCCGCACGGCAATATCGTCAAGCCATCGGACGAGGAAGACGCGCGGGCGGAATCGACGTCCGAAGCGCGCAACGGTTCCAAGCGCACCAACGGTGATCGGCGGCGGGCCATCGTTTAGAGCGAAGCCGAAAGCGCGCCCCCCATGACCGCCAAAGAGACACAAAACACGGCGGCCGTCGACTCTAGCGCGGTCGTCTCGGGGACAGTGCACATTTATGTCGCATTCGACCTGGGAGACGAGGTCGATCTCGAGGCGGCCCGGCGGCTGTTGGTGGGCCAGCCGCAGGCCCTCGCCAGACGCCGGCGAACGCCTAGCTCCTTTGCTTATAGCCCGCCGCCGCTGCGATTTCCGCTGGAGCCGATTGAACTCAAGCTGCAACCAACGGATCGAACCCCGCACGAGAAAACCAGCGAACGCACGGAATCGTCCGCGGCACCGCAGGGAATAGATGCCGGCCAATCTGACGAACCACACGAATCGGCGCCGACGATTTGCCGTTCGTCCATCGCATCCGCCGAGGCGACGTTGTTCGATTTCGGCGGCGTCAGTGTAGCGATGCATCTGCCGATATCGCTGACGATTGGCGAGCTGAGCACGCTGGCGACTTGCCTTGCCGACTCGGATCGGTTGGTCGAGCAGGCAAAGTCGGCGGCGCAATGGCTATTCGAGCGGCTGCGACCAGCGATCGTTCAGCCGGCGTTCAATCCGTTGACCGAGGAGTACGTCGTATTTCAATTGCCTCCCGGCCTGCCGCTGCCGCCGCCGCATGTTTTGTTGGAGCAGTGGTCGGAATGGGCGGCCGGCATGGCGCGATTGGAAAACGAGCCTCTCAGCGGCGACGAAGTCGCGGCGGCCCTGCATAGCTTCATCAGCTACAGCCCGCGGGATTTGCTGGTGCCCGAGTGGTCGGCAGCGTTGTTGATCGACTCCGATTGCGATGAAACGCTGCAAACGATCGAGTTTGCCAACTTACAATTGCTGGAATATCGGTTCATCGACAAGTTGCTCGACGATCGGCTCGCTGACGCCTATCGGCTGATCCACCCGCTCACGCGGAGTTGGCTCCCGTTGTGGCGAACGCACTCGCGGCCGCTGCGGGCGCTCGGCGAATTGCGGATTCATGCCAATAGCCTCTTCGAACGGACAGGTAACGCATTGAAGTTGGTTGGCGATCAATACCTCGCCCGCGTCTATCGGATATTGGCCGCGAGGTTTCATCTCGATGATTGGGAGCGGAGCATCCAGCGATCGCTCGAGGTCGTGGAAAGCGTGTATCGCGTCCTAGCCGACCAGGCGGCGACGTATCGAACGGAGCTGCTCGAAGTGGTGGTGATCGTGTTGATTGTGTTCGAGATCGTGATGGCGCTGTTTCGCCGCTGAGGTGATCGCGGAGTGACGCGGGTAGTACAATAACGGCGCCGTTAGCCGCGACACTTGTGCCGTGGTCTTTCGGCGCGACGCTGATCGCAATACGCCGTGGTCGAGTTGGAGCGATTATGGACGCCGTCAACCGGATCGCCTTCAAGGAATGGGCCGTGGTGTGCCGCGCGCTGGCGGACGGCGCGCAGTCGATCATCTTGCGCAAGGGTGGGATCGACGAGGGGAGCGAGGGATTTCGCGTACGCCATCGCGAGTTCTGGCTATTTCCGACGCAATTCCATCAGCGGTCGGAGCAATTGGTTCCGGAGGCCGGGCCGCTGCTCGAGCGCGTGAGGGCCGAGGGGCCGCCAGCCGGGACCATTGCGATCGGCCAATACGTCGTCGTCGATGATGTCTGCGAGATCAACGACGAATCGCTCTTGGGTCGTTTGGCGGGCTTTCACATTTGGTCGCGGGAGACGATCGTCCAGCGGTTTCAATATCGCCAGCCCGGATTGTTCTTGTTACTCGCACGGGTTTACCGAGTGCCGCAGCCATTTCTCCTGAGCGACACTCCGTATTTCGCCGGCTGCCGCAGTTGGATCGAACTGCCGGAAGCACTTCCGACCACCGGCGCGATCCCCGTCTTGAGCGACGAGCAATTCGCAGGCGTGCGCGAACGGGTTCGCGAAGCGCTCGCTGGCGGTTGAGTGAGTCAGGTGGCACTGGCCAGCGCAGTCGGCCAGTGCAGAGTCGCCATTGGCTCGGTAAGGCAATCGTCGCCGCATCGATACGACATGATCGGGTCCGGCGCGTTTAATGCGAACGCGCATGACTCGAAGTGTGCGTGCTCCGGCACTGGCCGACTTCGCTGGCCAGTGCCACACTCTGCCCAGAAGTGCCACGCGGCCGCATCGGCAAATTACGCGCCGACGACTTCCACCTCGACGGGTACGTTGCCTCGCGTGGCGTGCGAATAGGGGCAAATCTTCTCGTGCGCCTCCTTGGCCAGCGCCGCGAGTTCGGCCTGCGGCAGGCCCTTGTCCTCGACGTGCAGCTTGGCGGCCAGCCCGAAGCCACCCCCTTCGCGCGGGCCGATCGAGACGGAGCAGGTGACCTTTACCTTGGAGCCATCCTTCTTTTGCTGCTTCGCGACGAAGTCGATCGCGCCGCCGAAGCAGGCCGCGTAGCCCGCGGCGAATAGGTGCTCGGGCGTAGCAGCGCCGGGCTTGCCGGGGCCACCCATTTCCTTGGGAACGGAGAGGTCGGCTTTTACGATGCCGTCGCTGGATTCAGTATGTCCGTTGCGGCCACCGAGGGCGGTCGCGGTGGCGGTGAAGAGCGGCTTGATCTTGTCCATGGCAGTGTCTCCTTATGGGGATTCGACTTCGCTGCGCCCGAGCGATGAGCAACACCGCCCGCGCCGCCCCTATTCTACCGCTGGACAATCGCCAAGGAAGCCGTCGCGGCGGGTGCCACTGGCCAGCAACGTCGGCCAGTGCCGGGTGGCCAACTCGCGATTCGGCACTGGCAGACTGCGCTTGCCAGTGCCACACTACCAATGACACGGAGACACGAGGGTGATTCCGGTGCGTCTGCGCGGACTTGACCCACCCTACGGCTACTCGGCACTGGCAGACTGCGCTTGCCAGTGCCACCCGACGCGCGTTTCAAGAGACTGCGGGCGTGAGGATCAATTCGAAGAACTGCATCAAATCTCCGCCGTCGATCCGCGTTGGTTGGAGGAGAATCTCTTCTTCACCGGCGGGCAATTTGATCTGTCCCAGCTTGATGGTCTGAATGTCTTTCGCGCCGCGCGTCGGCTGCACCTGGCCTTCGAGTGATTGCTGTCCGAATCTCACCAGATAGCTGCCCGTCTCTTGAGCCGACGTGGTGCCGTACTTCACGGAGGCGTCGAACGTCGCCGGCTCGTTCAGCCGGACCTTCCAGCCGAGCGAATCGCTCGGGCCTTTGAAGCCGGCAACGAAGTATGCCGCCGCCTTTCCGTCGCCGTATTTGAATCCTTTGCCGTGCGCCTCGGCATCAAACCCCAGCAGCCGATTCTCGTGCTCCGCGGCCAACAGTCGGCCGGGGTGAGTCTTCATCTCTCTTGAGATCTGCAAGACGATCACGCTGTCGCTGGTGTCAGGCGCCTTCGACGGAACGAGGACGACCGTGTCATAGTCGCCGAAGCGCTCGGACTTGAGCGCAGCCTTCCGCCGATCGGAGAGGAGATAGGCCGAAGCCACGTCGCTTTGCAGCCCGCCGACGACCAATCGTCCGTCCGTCGGCCAATCGAAGACGTGCAGATAGAGCGCGCTCCCCTTGCGAGTCGCTTCGCCCCAGGCTTGCCGCTCCAGCGGAGTTCGCTCGGTGGAGTAAATGCTATCGCCATTGACGGCCATCCAGGCGCCGATGCCGCGGAGGATGGCTTGATCCTCGGGAGCGATCTGGCCGTTGCCCATCGGGCCGATGTTCAAGAGCACATTGCCCCCTTTGGCCGCCGCCTTCGCGAGCAAGTGGATGAAGTACCCCACCGGCTTGTGGCTGTGGTCGAGCTTGTGATAGCCGTACGATTCGTTCGTGGTCGGGATGCACTCCCAGTCGCCGGCGGTGGGCCGCAGCTCGGCGGGACGATCGGACGTGTCGAGGTAGTCGCCAAAATTGCGACCCACGCCGCGGGCAGCACGGCCGTTGATCACGACATCCGGGCTGCCCTTGCGCACAGCCTGGACAATCCGAAGCTGCTCGGAGAAAGGCAACTTCGCCGGCGTGTCAAACCAAAAGATGTCTGGATGATACTTGGCGATCAGCTCTTGGAGTTCCGGAATGGCCTTGCCGTCGACGTACTTGCGCACTCGCTCCAAGATTTCGGGATGCTCGTCGAACCAGTTCTTGCCGCCGAACAGCCCTTTGTCGCCGCCGGGGTTCTGATAGTCCCAATCGTTGCCGGGCGCGTTCGGATCCTCCCAGTCGAAAGCATGCGAGTAATAAAAGCCGAAACGGATGCCGTTGCGGCGGCACTCGTCGCTCAGTTCGCGCATCGGATCGCGGCTGAATTTGGTCGCGTCGCGGAGGTTGTACTTGTTCACGTCGGAGGGCCACATCGCGAAGCCGTCGTGATGCTTCGCCGTGATGATCGCGTATTTCATCCCCGCCCCTTTGATCAATCGCACCCACTCCTCGGCGCTAAACTGCTCGGGATCAAAGACGGAGACGACCTTCTCCTTGTACTCGGCCAGCGGGATGCGGGCGTGTCGCATGAGGTGCTCGGCGTAGCCGCCGGCGTTTTTCCCTTCCCACTCGCCGGCTGGCCCGGCGTAGACGCCCCAATGAATGAAGCAGCCGAATCGCGCCTCGCGCCACCATTGCAGGCGCTGGTCGCGGCCCTTCAGTGCCTCGGTCCACCAGCCGTGAATCGCCTCGTTGGCGGCGGCAACATCGCGCGGGCTCCCCTTGCCAACTGATTCGGAGTTCTCAGCGTCCGCGGGAGTTTGACCGCCCGCTTGGCGCTGCGGCGCGACCCCGATCATCAGCGGAAGAACCAACGCCCCAAAGCCGAGTACGCGGAAGAATCGTCCCACGATCAACATCAGTGAATCTGATTGGAAGCGACCGATTGGCCGTCGGCTTTGTTCGCGAGATTAGCGAAAACCTTGAGATCGATTTCATAATCGATCGAGTGGACGGAGGCGTCGCAGAAGACGACGTTGAACGTCCCCGAGTGCGCGGACCCGAAGCGCACATCCGGGGCAGCCGGCGCGTTGCGAGCGTTCGAATCGGTGTCTTGCCACGGCGGATAATCGGAATCGGCGACACGAATGTTGTCGTTGTCGAAACCGGCCGTCATGCACTCGTTGTCGCCCCCATCTTGACCATCCGTGTAATGGTTGGTCGGAATATTCTTTTCGCCGTACAACAGGGTCTTGCTGAGGCCGTCCTTGATGTCGGGAACTCTGACCTGGCTGCGGCAGCACGTCACGCCCGTATAAACGCCGCTTGCCGGCCAGGCACCGGCGCTGCCCCACGTTTGTGGGGAGATTCCGGTTTGACTGCCACCGCCGTCGCCGGCAGCATAGGACGGTGGTCCGTCGAATTGGTTCAGCGTGTTGTTGCTGTCGCTTAGCGCGCTATCGCCGCAACTCGCAGCGTAGTCACTGCGATGGACGAGATTGAGCGGATTCGGGTTAGGATTCGGCGCAGGGCTGGGAGGCCCACCATTGTGAGGCCAACCAACGGTCATCGGATACAGGTCGCCGCCACGTGCGCGAGTCGGGCAATAGAATTCCGCCAGATGCGAGGTCTGTTGGACCCAAACCGCGTTCTTGAAGCCTTGCTGATTGGTGTTGAAGTCGATTCCCTTGCCAGCCGCCCACACATCTTTATGCTCGATCCACGGCAGCAGGCTGAAGTTCCAGGCGCCTGGCTGCCTCCGGCCAAAGCCGCGATTGGGATCGGCGATCCAATTCCAACCCCAGCCGCCGGAGGGAAAGAATTTGAAGTTCGACAGGTGGTTCTGAGCTGCCAGCCCCAATTGCTTGAGATTGTTCGAGCATTGCAGCCGGCGCGCCGTTTCCCTGGCCGCTTGGATCGCCGGCAACAACAGGGCGATCAAGATTCCGATGATGGCGATGACCACCAGTAATTCCACCAGCGTGAAGCCGCGACGCAAGGCGCGCGCCGGCGCCGAAAATAAACGATTGCCGCGCATCACCTGGTTCTCCAACTCGGGTTCCATGACGCACACATACATCCAAGGTTCCAAGCGCGAATGCGCGATAGCAGCAGAATCGCCTCACGTTGAAACTCAGTGGATCTGACCGGAATTGATTGATTGGCCGTCCGCCTTGTTGCACAAATACCCGAACACTTTAAGATCGATTTCATAGTCGATCGAATGGACGGAGCCATCACAGAAGACGGTATTGAACGTGGCTGAATGCGCGCTGCCGAATAAGTGCTCCGGAGTAAAGCCGAGGTTTTTTGGATCATTCCTAGCGGTACTGGGAAGGTCTTGGAATGGTGGATTACCCACCCCGCCCAAGCGCCCGTTGTCATTGTCGAATCCGGTCGTCATGCATTCGTTGTCGCCGGGATCTTGCCCGTCGGTGTAATGATCCGCTCGAATGTACTTTTCCCCAACAAACAACGTTTTGCTCATTCCGTCCTTGATGAGGGTCAAGGTGGTTTGGCTGTGCTGGTATGCGACGCCAGTAAAGATGCCCGGAGGTTGCCAAGTGTATCCCGAAGCAGCGTAATCCGCTGGCCCACCATCGTATTCAACTTTGCTATTGCTGTCGCCGACGCATACAGCGTAATCGCTGCGATTCACGTCCGGCGGAACCAGGGCCGACGGATGTTGATGGGGCCAACCGACTGTCTGCGCATAAAGGTCGCCACCGCGAGCGCGAGTCGGGCAATAGAACGCCGGAACACGCGTCGTCATTTGCGGCGCGATCGCAGTCGCGAACGCCGCGGGATTCTTGGTAAAATCGATCCCTCTGCCGTACCCCCAAACGTCCTTCAACTCCATAAAGGAAAGCAGGCTGAAGTTCCACGCTCCTGGCTGCCGCGAGCCGAAACCGCGGTTGGGATCGCCGATCCAGTCCCAACCCCAGCCGGCGGACGGCAGGTATTTGAATGCCGCCATGTGATTGTTCGCCGCTAGGCCGATTTGTTTCAAGTTATTGGAGCATTGCGTCTTTCGCGCCGCCTCTCTGGCCGCTTGGATGGCGGGCAATAAGAGGGCGATCAAGATGCCAATGATGGCGATGACCACCAAAAGTTCCACCAGCGTGAACGCGCGACGCAGGGCGCGCGCCGGTGCCGAGAATGAATGAATGCTTCGCATCGTCTGGTTCTCCAGCTTCAGTTCCATGACGCACAAATAGCGTGCGACGAGATGAGATAAGATGAGATGAATCCGCCAATCCACGTGCTCCGCGCACCGCCCAACACCGACGCGTTGCTCAGCAGGTGACGAGCGGTCGAGGGCCGAAAGGCTCAGCTTGAAGCCGAAAGGCTCTAAATGTATCTGCGATCGCCCTCGTGGCTGCTATCAGCGTCCTCTTAGAGTGTGAACAATTCGCAAATAATTGTCTATGAGGAAATTCACTATTTAGATTGAGATTTTTCACCACGAGGTCGGTCCTGTTGGAGTTCAGGCTTTAGCCTGCCGGCAGCAGCCTAAAGGCTGGACTCCAACTGCTCACACCCTCCCCCTGGCCGTGAGCTGCCGAGCCTTGCGGAATTCGCTCGGCGTTTGGTTGCAATTCTCTTTGAACAAGCGATACATCGTTTCGGGGTGGGAAAATCCGGCCAATCGGGAGACCTCTTCGACCACCAGATTCGTGGTCGCGAGCAGCTCCTTGGCCCGTTCGATCCTCACGTGGGTGATCTCGTCGCTGGCCGAATGGCCAAGGCACTTGGTGAACCAGCGATCGAGAGTGCTGCGGGAAACGGCGGTGTGCTCGACGAGTTCTTCGACCGTCAAGCCTTGGCAGGCGCGGTCGCGAACGAAACGCACGGCATCGACCACGTCGCGGTCGGGGATCGCCAGCACGTCGCTCGAGCGGCGCGCGACGATGCCGGTCGGTTCGATCAGCACCTCTTTCGGCGCCGGACTCTTGTTCTCGATCATGCGGTGCAACAGCGCGGCCGCCTCGTAGCCCACCTTGGCCGGATTCGGATCGATGCTGGTCAACGGCGGCGTGGCCAATTCGCACAGCGTGGGATCGTTATCGACGCCGATGATCGCCACTTCATCCGGAACGGCCAATCCGATTTCGCGGCAGGCATTCGAGACCTGATAGGCGCGCACGTCGTTGCAGGCCATCAATCCCACCGGCTTCGGCAACCCGCGCAGCCAGGTTTCCATGCGGCCCAACTGCTGCAACCATTTCTGCTCGAAGGCGACCAGGCCGACCGTGCGCCGCGCCCCGCCGTCTTCGAACACGCTCACGGGATAACCGCGCGCGCCGAGCGCCTCGCGGAATGCAAGCTTGCGTTGCTCGGAAAACCGCAAGCCGCGAAACCCGCAAAATGCGAACTGCCGCAGTCCGCGATCCAGCAAATGATGCACCGCGGCTTGGGCCACGAGCGTATCGTTCGGGGCCATATTGGGAATGCCCGCCAATGTGTTTTCGTAGAGCACGTTGACGCTCGGCACGCCCAATTGCCGCACTTGCTTCTCGAGCGTCGGCCAGATTCGTCCGATGCATCCATCCGGGGTCCAGGCGCGCAAGCCGCGCGGGATCGGGTCGTCAATCGAGCGTTCCTCGTGATAAAAGGTCCAAGGACCGTGCGTCATCGAATAGGCCGCGATGCCCGCCAACAGTCCCCGACCGAAGGCCCGCGACGATTCGATCAACAGCACGACGCGGAGTTGGGTCTTCATCGGCGCCAGCAAGCGATGGGAAAGGCCGCCGACAGCCTCGCCTGTCGCAAAGCTGCCGTGAGGAAAATCATCAGGATAAATGCACAATTTCATCATAGACGCTGTGCTTCTTTGCGTACAGAACCGAAGGGGAGAAATGTCGAATCTGAGCACGGCTTGCCGAGATCAAGCCGCTGTGCAACTGCTTCCGCCACCTCGCGGCGGGGCGTTTCATTTTTTCAATTTCGGAATCGCACACTAGCCCGACGCGCCAGCGAGGGTTCTGGCTTTCCAACGGAATTCCCTCGCTTGCGCTTCGAGATTGTGACTAAGAGCCTATCCGAATTCCGCCGGGGACTGTCCCATTTTGTGGAGTCTTCGGAACAAAATGGGACCGTCCCCCTCTCCGCAGGCGGTATTCGGATAGGCACTAAAAGTGGTCGCCCCAAACCACGTGGTGTGAAAAAGTAATAAGCCCTGCCGATCGTGGGCCAGTTCTGGCCAAGTCCCCCCTGGCGTGCTACAAAATAACATAGAGCCTATCCGAGAACCGCCGGGAACTGTCCCCTTTTGCGCAGTCCGCGGAGCAAAACGGGGACTGTCCCCTTTGCCCAGGCGGTTCTCGGACAGACTCATAGGCAATTCGCGATCCAAAACTTCGTGCGGAGAAATCTGAACCATGCGCCTAGTTCTGATCTGGAGTGCCTCGGTACTGGCGGCGGTTTGCTCGATTGGCGGCGCCGCGGTCGTCGGCTCTGAGCCGGCCCGGTTCGATTTGAGCAAATTCAGGCTGGGTTCGGGCAGCCAATTGGCGGCCAGCCCGGCACAGATTCTCGGGAGCTGCCAGTATCTGCAGGCGGGCACCCCGAAGCTCCGGGTGAACCAAGAGAAAGAGCGGGGCGCGGCGGCCGATGTCTATGGCCGCGTTGCCCCGGCCACGGTGCTCATCAAGGCCCAAATCGGCGGGAAAACGTCCTGGGGTTCGGGCTGGATCGTCGATCCCGAGGGATGGATCATTACCAATAATCACGTCGTCGCGGAGGCCGATATCGACCCCAATACGGGCGCGCGGGCGGTGGCGATTTACCGCGGGCGAATTGAAGACGACTTCATGCACCTCATCGAGCAGCCTTCCCAGGCGACGATCTATAAGACCGACAAGGATCGCGACCTCGCGCTATTGAGAATCGCTCGCCTGCCAACCGATAAAGACAAGCTGCCGGTCATCGAATTCGCCAAGCAACCGCCGAAGCCCGGTTCGGATTGCGTGGTAATCGGTCATCCGGCGGCGGGGACGCTGTGGACCGTTCGTAGCGGCGAGATCCTCGGCATGGCGAACTTTCCGAACGACTTGATGAACGCGGTCACTGCGCGGCTGGAATCGCCAGCCAAAGGCAGCGATCATGGCGGAGTTCAGAAATCGTTTTCGGCCGCGCCGCAATGGAAGGTGCTGTTAACCAATTGCAACGTGAATCACGGCGACTCGGGGGGACCGCTGCTGAATGCCAACGGCGAATTGATCGGCGTGACGATGGGGATGCCAAGTTCCCAAGCGGCGGCGGGGTCGTCGAGCGTGTTGTCGTATCACGTGCATCTCGACGAGGTGAAGAGCTTCATGGCGGTTAAGCCGCAGGAGCCCGTCGCCGAGACGCCCGATCCCTGGCCACCGGGATTGTACAGCAAGCTCTTGGATGAAGATGGAGACGGCACTCCCGACACGCTCGCCTTCAGCACGACCGACGGCGGCCCGCTGTGCGGAGTGCTCTTGGATCTGAGTCAGGCGACCGCCGCGGCGCTAAGCAAGGCGGAGCTGGCTGACGCGGCCGCCAAGCACACGTGGAAGTTCCAGTTCGCGCTCGCGACAAAGCCGGCGCTGCGGGCCTTTTATGATTCGGGCTACAGTGGCCAAATCGATCTGATTCTGACGGGGCGCGAAGCGGACATGACGGCCACCGACGGTTTGAGGCTCGAAAACGGCAAATGGAGTTCGTTCAAACCGAAGCAGCAACAGAAGCTGATCGACCCGGCCCTGCTGAACAATGTGGCGGAGCGAGCGCGATTCGCGAAGATCACGAATCGGCTGTTCGGCGCCGGCCAATGAATCAGAGCCTAACAAATCCGGCTGGGAGAATGGGACAGTCCCCGTTTTGCTGCGCGG
>DASZFO010000196.1 GCA_035939775.1 Pirellulales bacterium
GGGATCGACGACGATCCGTCCGCGTTCCTTTTTGCATCGCAAATCCGCGAGCAACGGATGAATAGAGTTCCCAGCAGTCCAAATCAGTGTATTGGACACGATCCGACGGCCGTCGCTGAGCTCGATGCACTGATCGGTGGCCCCTCGGACCTGCACGTTGGTCAAGATTTCGATCCGGCGTTCGGCGAGCTTGCCCTGTGCGTACCGACCGAGCTTTTCCTTCAGTTCGGGAAGAATGACAGAACCGGACGACACGAGAACGACTCGGATCATCTCCCGTTTTAGGTGGGGATAGAATCGCAGCGACTCGTGAATGAAATCGTTGATCGAACCGGCCGTTTCGACCCCCGCGAATCCGCCCCCGGCGACGACGAACGTCAACAGCCAGTCTCGGCTGTCGGCGGCACAATCGAAATCGGCTTCGTCGAGCTGCGCGATAAGATGGTCTCGCAGCCGGATCGCGTCGTCGAGCGTCTTCATCGCAAAGGCCCGCTCTTCGACGCCGACAAGCCCGAAGAAATTCGTGGTCGAACCAAGGGCCAGCACGAGTTGGTCGTATTCCAACTCGTGAGAATGAGCCGATTTGCCGTGCGTGACCGTCACGCGCTTGCCTGGCAGGTCGATTGACTGCACCTCGCCGCAAAAGAAGTGCACGCGGCGAAGCATCTTGCGGATGGGATTGACGATGCAATGTGTTTCCAGCTCGCCGCCGGCGACCTCGTGCAGCATCGGCGTAAAGAGAAAGTAGTTGTCTCTGTTAATGAGCGTAATTTCGACGTTGGCCTGGCGGGCCAACGTGCGCTCGAGCCCCTGCGCCGCGTAAATCGCGGAGAATCCGCCGCCAAGGATCAGAATGCGATGCCGAGCGTTGCGTCGATCGCAGTCCATAGAATTGCCCTTTGTTTTCGGATCGATGGCGTCAAGTCGAACGCACGGCACGCGCCCAACTTGGATGCCGCCGCGCGGCGCGGAGTTACTGAAATGCAGCGAATTCGCAGTTGACGCGCTCCGCGGCCGTCGACTCACGGCAGTGCGCGCGTAGCGCAAGTAACCTTGCGGCATCGGCGGTCATCAAATCCAAGGCACCGAGCCTCGAACACTCGAAGGACTAAAATGGACAGGTCGGCTTGTGTGATGCAGTGCATGGAGATCATCGGCGGCAATCGGGCCGAGCGGCAGACGATCGCCGCTCCGGGGCTCGACATCTGGGTCGACAGCCGGCCGCTTGGACTCGGAAAGGGGGGCGGCGACGTGCACTACATTTCCACCTGCGGCGCCGGTTACGTCACGCGCTTGGCGCTGGCCGACATCGCTGGACATGGGGAATCGGTGGACGGCTTCGCAATCGCCCTTCGCAAGCTGATGCGGAAATACATCAACACGCTGGATCAGACGTGCTTTGCCCGGGCTCTCAATCGAGAGCTGGCTGCGGATGTCGAGTTCGGCCGCTTTGCAACCGCGCTCCTGCTGACGTACTTCGCTCCGACAAAGCATCTGATGATCTGCAACGCCGGGCACGGGCGACCGCTGCGATACTCGGCCAAACACGAGAAATGGGACTACCTCGATCTGCAATCGGCGGGCGCCTGCCCTTCGCTCAAGGTGTCGCGAGCGCGGTACCATCTCGAGCGGGTTGCCAATCTCCCCTTGGGTGTTTTGGAGCCCATGGAGTACGAACAGCTCGCGGTGGAGCTCGACGAGGGCGACGTCGTGGTGCTCTTCACGGACGCGATTACCGAAGCGACGGACCTCTCGGGGCACATGCTGGGGGAATCGGGCCTTCTATCGCTCGTGAAGAGTCTCGCACCGGCGAATGTTGCAGAACTTGGCGAACGACTCGTGGCTGAGATCGACCGACGGCGCGGCAGCAGCTCTGAGGCAGATGATCAAACCGTGGTTGTGATCAAGCGCGCCGAAACACCGCTTCCGCGCGCTTCGCTGCTGCGGACGGCCCGCACACTAGCGAAAATGGTCGGATTGAGCCGAGTCTAGCTGGCGCCCGGCCTCGCGGAATTC
>DASZFO010000197.1 GCA_035939775.1 Pirellulales bacterium
CGTGAAATCGAGCATGCGTTCGACGTCCTCAGGTTCGATGGCGTCGGACTGTTGACGAGCTACGCCGGAAAGCTGCTTGGAGATCCGCAGTTCGCGCCGGTATTCGACGAGATCAATCGTCGCAAGGCGGTGGTGTTTGTACACCCCACCACCTCGTGCTGCACCAATCCAATTCCAGGCGTGCCCCCGACCGCCATCGAATTTCCGATGGACACCACGCGAACCATCACCAGCCTGCTCATGAGCGGGACTTTCGCGCGCTATCCCGAGATTCGCTTCATCTTTGCGCACGGCGGCGGAATGTTGACCTCGATTGCCAATCGTATTGTACGGGCGGCGGAAGCCATGAAAGCCGAAGAAAAAATGGTCAAGCTGCCGAAAGGGCCGCAATACGAACTGGAACGGCAATTCTACGATGTCGCGAGCGTCGGGCTGAGCCCGCCTGGAATGGCGGGCGTTCGCAAATTATTGCCGACCTCCCAGTTGCTCTTTGGCTCGGACGAGCCGTTTCTCTCTAGCGCGCAATTAGGCAGTTCGCTGCAAAAGCTTGGCTTCTCAGCCGACGAATTGCAGGCCGTTCTGCGCAACAATGCGTTGCGATTGTTCCCTCGTTTCCAAAGTTGACGGGGCAGGTTAACAGAATGACCAAGACGGTAGGCCTTGTCGCCGCAACACTCGTATTGAGTGTCTCCAGTCCTTGCTTTGCCGAAACCGTGAAGAAAGGGCCGCCCATGGGGGCGACGCGAGAAGGCCAGGTGCTGCTCGTGGACGATGGCAGCTGTCCGGCCGGCCAAATCAAGCGAGTGGTCGGCGGCAATCACACCAAAGTAGGCGGCACAAAACAAATCGTGCGAACGAGCAGTTGCGTCCCGCGCTAGGGGCTCGCAATCCGCTCGACACTCACCTCGCACATGCCGTCGCAGCCGATCGCCTTGGAGGCGCGCGGTGTCAGATCGATTTCGCGGCGCGGCCAGAACTTGCGGCTCGGGCCTTTGTCCGCGACCGTACAGATGACGGATTTGCCGTTGGCAACATTGGTCACGCGAAGCCGCTGGCCCATCTGTTCAAGCATGTGCGCACAGACCATGTCCCGATAGGGATGCAGCTGTTTGCCGTCAGCCGCCACCGTGTCGTCGAACTCGGTGGCGACGCCGCCATAGGGCGGTGGCTTGATGCGCGTCAGCCAGAGGTCCTCGAAGGAATCGGCGCGGGCGCACAGGTCGCTTGCGAACAGCGTCAGCGCCGAGAGGGAGAGCACCATGGGGACCTTCATGCCGATGATTGTGCTTTCGGCTTGATGGCCGGATCGTGACGCTTCGAAGCCGATTGTTCGGCGACATCGGCAGCAAAACTTGTCGCGACGCCCGGCGCGGTTTATGTCGCCGTCAGCAGATCGACCTTGGTATTGGCCACGATCAGGCGATCGGCCAAAAGTTGCGCAAGATTGCGCATGATGCGCTCGCTGGCCTTGGGGTGGTGATCGCGGAAGCGCTCGAAATCGTCAATCGATATTTCGATGGCGCTCGCGGCGGCGTCCGCCAGCACATCGGCCGAGCGGCGTGGCTCCAGTAAGGCCATTTCGCCGAACGCCATTCCAGCGGTCAGCGTCGCGAGCCTGATGCCGTCGGGCAGCGTGACGTGAACGACGCCGCTTCGAAGGAAGAACAGCGACGTTGCGGGATCGCCGGCGGTGACGATCTTCTCGCCCGGCCGGTAATTCCTGATGGTGCCGAGCGAGGCGAGCCCGGCAAGTTCTTCCCCGCTCAATCCCGCCAGCAACGGCTGCTCGGAAAGCTCCGTCGTATCGTGGAAATCGATTGACCCGCCATGGCGATAAACCACCTGGTCTTCGGCCCATTCGATCGCGGTATCGAGCAGATAGAAGTCGCGCAGATTGGAAATGCCGTCGGTCCATTCGCGGACGATCTTCCACCCTGCCGATGAGCGCTTGATACCCGACAGGATCACCGTGACATGAAAATTCGCAAGCTCCCGGAATTCTTCCGCGAGCAGGCGGGCGCCGGCGCGGGTCACCGCCGCGACCCGGCGCAGGTCGAAGATGACGAATTGCGGACGCGGCTTGGCCGCGAGCTTC
>DASZFO010000198.1 GCA_035939775.1 Pirellulales bacterium
TGTCTTCAATGTACGCCGCCTTGGCCGCGCTATCCGAATCCTTCATCCGTTCCCATTCGCGCATCTCCGTTTGCAAAAGCGTTGGATAGGTATTTGGCGAGAGATTAAGTGCCCGCACAAGATCGACAAGACGCAAGACACGGCCTTTGATTTCGCTCATTGAATTCCTCCCATCAATGTGGGGCGCGGAACTGGCGCGGTAAAAAGTCAACCAAGTGCCCCCGGCGTGTTCCAAGATTGCCGGATTGTGCCGAGTCGAGATTATCGGCGATTGCCGCAAGTTTCGACAGGCGCAAAAGAAAAGACGCGGCGGACCCATGATTTTGAGTCCGGCGCGTCTGCCATTCCGCCACTCCGGCCAGGCATTGTTGCCGATTCAGTTTGTTTCATTCTCGACGATGCGTCAAGCGGGCGGTCGAGCGCACAAACCTTCACCACGAAGGACGCCAAGGACACGAACGCGCGACCAGTGTTCGGCTGCTCCGATCGGCCGTTGGATGCTAGAGTTAGAGTGTGGCTTGATCCGAGATGAACAATCTCGGAAGCCGGCGCCACCGCCAACTCTGCTGGTTTCCTTATGAACGTGCTGCTATTTGAAGACGAACGAGTGGGCCAACTGGCGCCGGTGACGATCGGCCGGCCGGCGTATGCTATTGCCTGCGGCAGCTTTCGCTTGATCGAGTTGGTTCGGGAGTTGGGGGCGGTGCGGCGGACTGTGAGGCCGCACCTACGCGGCGTCGAACAGGCCGATTCGCCTGACGAAATGTTCGGTGACGGACTGCTCGACGGGCCAACTCTGCTGGTCAACGCCCGGCTGGTCCCGTCGCCGGCGGCGGTCGCGCAATTGCGCGCGATGATCGCCGCGGATCGCGAGGGGATCGTCGCCAACGGCGAGAGCGTTGTCGCAGCGCTCATGAAACGGCGTTTGGAGATTCCCACATTTGGCGATGGAGCGGCTTTGCCGGCGATGGTGCGAAAGCTCTTGCTGCCAAGCGTGGCCGCCGATTTGCCGCTCTTCGACTATCCGCACGACATTCTGCGGCATCATTTGCAAAACGTCCGCGACAATCTCCAGCACCGCATCCGGACCGGCTATCGCGAAGTCGCCGACGGGCTGTTCGTCGCCGAGGGCGTGACGCTCGGCGAACATCTCGTGACCGACACGCGCGGCGGGCCAATCGTCATCGACAAGGGAGCGTCGCTCGGGCCATTCTGCTATCTAAAAGGCCCGATCTATATGGCCCCTGGCTCGCGGCTCAACGAACACTCGGCGCTCAAGGACGGGGTGACGCTCGGCGAGCGAGCCAAAGTCGGCGGCGAGGTCGAAGCCTCGATCATCGAGCCCTTCAGCAACAAGCAGCATCACGGCTTTCTCGGGCACAGCTATATCGGTAGCTGGGTCAATCTGGGGGCCGGCACCTCGAATAGCGATCTGAAAAACACTTACGGCCAGGTGAACATGGACTATGCCGGCCGCAAGACGCCGACCGGGATGCAATTCGTCGGCTGCTTTATCGGCGACAATAGCAAGACGGCCGTGAACACGAGCATCTTCACCGGCAAAACGATCGGCGCGTGCAGCATGGTCTACGGCTTCGTGACGACCAATGTGCCGAGCTTCACCAATTATGCCCGCTCATTTTCGCAAGTGACCGAATCGCCGGTCGAGGTGGCCATCTCGGCCCAGGCCCGCATGTTCACTCGCCGCGGCATTACGCAGCGTCCCTGCGACGAGCAACTCTTGCGCGACATGTTCGCGCAGACGCGCACCGAGCGGGCCAACTACGGCGAGCCGTTACCGCCGGAACCGCTGTTGTTGTGAACGACGTTACAGCCCGCTCTGCAAATAGAACAGAACCGCAAACACGACGGCCATGAAGCCGATGATCCACAGGCCGAGGCGCAGGGCGTGGTGCAGAATGGGGGCCATTTGCTCGTCGCGCGTCGCCGCGTAGACGAGGCTGATCGACACGATCAGCGGCAGCGAGTACCAGATTTGTGCGACGTGGGCGGCGAAGAGAATGGTTGGAAGCATGGCGGTCAGTCCGATTGGCGGTGGTAGAGTCAATTCAAGCGGTCTCAACGAAATGCGTCGATCACGCTGCTGCGGCGGCCGTTTCCTTCTTCTTGGGTGGAAGCGGTGGGCCGAAGGCGGCAACGGGTCCGCCCCAGGCGTCATAGATGGCCAGCACATTGAGCAGTCCGGCGATCAGCGTGTAGACCGAACCGAGTTCGAAGAACGCGCCCATCTTCAAGTTCCAATCGCTGAGCTGGTTGTATGGATCGCGCGGACTCCCCCCGGATGCTTTGGGTGATGATCTCCCCGCGGATTGCATATAGTTAACCACGGGGGCCGGGTTTTGCAGATCCAGATTCGGGAAATCCGATGCCTCGAAGACGCCGGCAGCCACTTGACTCGCCGCCCAATTCCCCGGTACGGGTTGGCCGGCGGGTTCACCGGAGAGCAGTGGCGGCGCCATGAAACCATCCCAGAGCGGCGCTTTCGGCGGGTCGGAACCCATTCGCAGTGACTGCACCAGCGCCGGCATCGCTGGCAGCCCAACGCAGACCTGCCCGGCATAGTAAAAGCGCTGGTCATTCTGCCGCCAGGAGGCATAGACCACTCGACCGTGCCCCATCACTAGACCGGCGAAAAAGGTGCCGAGGATGCAGACCATGAACAGCCCGCCCTTCCCCCAGCGACGTTGATAGAAATGCCCGGCGCCGGGGATCAGCCACGCCAGGAACGCGGCCAGGTAGGGATCCCTTAGATTGATCGTTTGGCTTTCAGCGGCCGGTGCGGGCAATTCAGTTTGCGGCTTCACGGCGGGACCTCGGAATGTGTGGGATGGAGGGCCTGTCCATTCTAATGTCGGCGGGCGAGAATCACTAGGTCAAGTCGGAGGTCGGAGGTCAGAGGCCAGACTTCGGAGTTCGCGACCGTTAGCCCCGTCGTTTGTCTTCGACCCTGAGGCTCAGACCCGAAGGGCGACAGGATGGCGAGCCGGCGGCGTCAGCCGCCGGAGGCATCCGATCACAGATTGGAGGCCGGAGTTCTCGAACAGCAGCGGTAGGCAGTTGCGAACGACGGATCGAGAGTCTAATCTACGATCATGAACAATATCCCCGCGGCCCTCGTCGTTGTCTTGTTCGCCGCATTCTCCAGTCGTCTCGTGGCCGCTGACGAGCCAGCGAAGATCGACGCCGCGCAACATGAAATCGTCACGCTTTGGCCCGGCACGGCGCCCGGTGAAAAAGGAGACATCGGCGAAGAAAAGGACACCACCCCGGGCCAAGACATCATTCGTCTGACTAACGTCAGCAAGCCGACCATCACGCTCTTTCGCCCGGCCGCCGATAAAGACACCGGCGCCGCCGTGATCGTTTGCCCCGGCGGCGGATACAACATTTTGGCATACAATCTCGAGGGCAGCGAGGTCTG
>DASZFO010000199.1 GCA_035939775.1 Pirellulales bacterium
AGTGCTGACGAAGACGGCGGTCCCGGCCGGCAGCAACTCGTTTAACGGCACTTGGACATCCAGCAATCGTGCGGCGGTCAATTTCACCTCAATCGAGTCGCTTCCCATTTCGATTGTCGCCTACGGCGCCGATGCCAGTATCTCAGGCCAACCGCGGGTCAAGGTTCTGTACACAAACTCCGATCAGTTGGTCAACCCGGCACAACCGCAGGGCTTCCTGGCGTATGAAGCCAACTATCATGGCGGCGTTCGCGTCGCCGTCGGATTCTTCGACAACACTGGCAAGCCCGAGGTCGCCGTCGCGCCCGGGCAGGGGCATTTGCCGATCGTCAAAGTCTTCGACATGAACGGCAATTTCCAGTTCCAATTCCAAGCCTATCCGTCGAGCGTCCAAGGGGGCTTGAACATCGCGGCGGGCAACATCGAAGGCACGCCAGTCGGCGGGACCGAACTCGACGACATCGTCACCGCCCCCAGCCACGGCGTCTCCGAGATTCGCGTTTGGCACGACCAGTTCCCGACCCATCCCGCGGCCCCCGTCACGCTCTTCCGCGATTTCACCGTCTGGGCGAAGACGTTTACCGGCGGCTCGACGGTGGCCGTGGCCGATCTCAATCTGGACGGACGCGGGGATGTGATTGTCGGCTCGGGGCCGGGGATGCAGCCGCTCATCGAAGCGTTCGATGTGAAGCCGGCGTTCTCCTCCTATGCGCCGTTCAAGATTTTCTACCCGTTCGTGGCCAGCTTCCGCGGCGGCGTGAATGTCTCAGCGATCAGCGCGGGCCTGGGAGTGGCCGACCCGCTCGTGATTGCCAGCCAGGGAAATTCCGGCGCGCCGTCCGTCCTAATCCTTAACGGAAGGACAGGCGGGCTCTCGAATTTGTTTATTCCCTATACGGGCACGGGTTCGAATTCCCCGGTCCGAACGGCGGCGAAGGTAATCGGCGGGCACCTGTTCGTTTACACCGCTCAGCAGGTGCACGGCTTGAGCACGACCATTCGCAAATACGATCCGACCAACGGCGCCATCGTCGATTACATCATCGAAACCGATCCGAATTTCCTTGGCATTTTTGTCGGGTGATCCGCTTAACCTTTCCGCCGTCGCGGGCCACCGCGATTCGAACGATTCACATCATCGATTTCGTCACCTTTGATTTGTCCTACGTATACTGGTTGGAAGCGCAACGGATCGCGTCTTTAGCTGTGCGGCTTCGCGCCGTGTCTCGTCCGGAACATCTGTTGCAATCTTGAGGAGAGTCTTGCCCATGTTTGGCGATAGCCGTGCCGTCAATTCTCAACCCCGCCGTAAGCAGAAGCGTCGTAAGAATCGCGTCGAGCGGTGCTCGTCGATGCGCTACGAGCAGCTCGAACAGCGTTTGACGCTCTCGTCGAATCCGACCCTGAGCATCCCAACGACTCTCGTCGGAGCGCGGGGCGGAGTGGTCAACGTCCCGATCGACGTCAATCAGCTTACCGACAATCTTAGCGGCTCGCTGATTTCGGCAGTCACTGGGCGTGGGAACTCTCCAACGGACCCGGCGGCGCTTGCCTACGTGAACTGCACCCGTGCCGGGTTGAGCAGCGCGGATTTCGCTGTGGATTTCGATCCGAATGTGTTTAGCGTCAGCAAATCCGACGTTCGTTTGGGAACGATCCCGTCGAACGTGATCGCTTTCCTTCCGTTCAGCCTTCAGCCGAATGCCAATCCGACGCCAATTGGTTGGACTCTGACGGTAACCTTTTCCACGGCGAATCCGGGCCAAATGCTCATCCACATCGCGGCCTCGGACAAATACGCAAACATTACGAGCACCACGGCCACTTCGACACCAACGGCAGTGTCGGACACGGCGTTTGCTTTTCCCACTAGTAAAGCAACGGGACCGGTCGTCGGTTCGATCGACTCGCTGGTCACAATCGACTTCCATGTCAGGCCAGGCGCCGCGCTGGGCAAGACGCAGATTAATCTGGCCTCCGGCAACGCGGCCGGCACACGCCCGACGGAAATGTTCGACGCGACCGGGCGTAAGTACACGCTTGGTCCCGCGCCGACGAACGGGAGCGCGGATATCGGGGTGGACGGCACGCTCAATGTTATACCGACGCCGCCGACCCTTGGAACTTGGACAGCGGTGACTCCGTCACCGTTTTTCCCGCCGCCGCCAGCCGATATCGGCCCCGTCGGACTTGGAACCATGCTTCAGTTGCCGGACGGCTCCATCATGGTGAACTCCGGACTGGATCAGGCGTTGCCCTTCTGGTTCAAGCTGACTCCCGACGCGACCGGGAACTATGCCAATGGGACATGGACGCGGTTGGCCGACATGGACATCGGTCGGCTGTTCTTCGGTTCCGTCGTCTTGCAAGACGGCCGCGTCATGGTTCTGGGCGGGGAATACACAGGTCCGCCGACGGCTCAGACTGAAACCCCCACCGGCGCGATTTATGATCCCGCGACGGACACATGGACGCCTATCACATCATTCCCACAGCCGTTATTTAATCCAAATATTCAATCACAGAATCCTCCGCCAGCCCAAGAGTTCGGCGATGGACAATTGGAACTGATGAATGACGGCACCGTCCTCGCCGGGTTCCTCGGTTACGTGTATGGAACAACCCATAGCCCGACGTTTCGGTACGATCCTGTAGCAAATCTATGGACGCAGGACGCAACGCTTCTGAATTCAGACAAAGCGAACGAGGAAAGTTGGGTGAAGCTGCCGGATGGCAGCATGCTGGCCTACCAGGTGTTCGGCACGGATCCGGGGTCGGCGGAGCGGCTGGTATTTGGCGACACTCCGGCGGACGATCGTTGGGTCCCGGCCGGGCACGTCCCTGTCAACCTGATGACGAACACGACCGTGCACGCAGAGCTTGGCTCGGCAAACCTTTTGCCGGACGGCCGTGTGTTTTATCTGGGCGCGACGAACAACACTGCTTTGTACACGCCTCCGAGTCCCGGCAACCCGAATGGGAGCTGGGCCGCCGGTCCGAATATTCCTTTTGGCTTGGGCGCAAACGACTGCCCGGCGGCGGTGATGCCGGACGGCCGAGTCCTGTTTCAAGCCGGTCCGACCCCTGTCTTTGGGACAGGATCGGTTCTCTTTGAATACGATCCGGTCACCAATTCCATCACGCCGGTCAACAATCTCCCGCCAGCGCTCGCTGCAAGCCTCGCCGATCCCGCCTCACCGAGCGGGGCCGGAGGTTTTAATGGGCGGATGCTCGTTCTGCCTAACGGTCAGATATTGCTCAACGATTCGACCAATCAGGCGTATGTGTATACGCCGGCTGGCGGGCCTCAAGATTCCTGGCGGCCCACAATTTCAGATATCGAGCAAACGGAAATCAAGCTTGACCCGGTGACGTTGGCCAACATCAACGTCTACACCCTCACGGGAATCCAGCTCAATGGACTCAGCGAGGGAGCGGTTTACGGCGACGACGCCCAGATGGCGACCAACTATCCGATTATTGAATTGGTCAACAAAGCCGGGAATGTCGTTTTCGCGACGACTTCCAACTGGAGCAGCGCGTGGGTGGCTACCGGCTCGACACCGGAGAGCGTCGATTTCACGCTGCCGGCTGGGACGACTCTCAATGACTACGTGTCGTTGCGCGTCATCGCCAACGGCATCTCGAGTTTCCCGACCAATCAAACGATCACCCTCGGCGCAGCAACCGCGGGGAGCGTCATCATTCGCGTCGACCCGGGCAACGCCGGACTCGTTGACATTGTGAACGCGGCCACGAACGTGACCCTTACGACCCATCCGAACAATTCGAATTGGGGCACGATCAATATCGTCGGCGACGCCAGCAATAACGTCGTCACGATCGACGAGAGCAATGGGATC
>DASZFO010000200.1 GCA_035939775.1 Pirellulales bacterium
GGCCGGATTGTTCACCGTGCCGCCGAGCGTGTTCGTGGCGCCGGCCGTGGAATTGATAGTGCCGGCGGCGCTGTTGGTGAGCGTGCCGTTGTGGATCGTGGCGTTGGAGAGATTGATGGTGCCGGCGGCGAGAATCGTGACGTTGCCGCCGTCGATGATCGCATCGCCGGTGGCCGGGTCGTCGGTTAGCGTGACGGTGTCGGCGGCGACGGCCTGAATCAAACCGTTCGTCGCCCCTTCGAAGTTCGTGTACGAGCCGCCCATCAACGTCAGCGCGCCGCCGCGGGCTTGAATCGTGCCGCTATTGATGACGCCGGCGTTATTGGGCTGAATCGTCATGGCGGCTGTCACGTCGATCAAACCGCGATTCGTGAGCGACATCTTGCCGACGCCGATGAGCCCGCCGCCGGCAATCGTGTTGTTCTGATTGACGAGCGTTTCGTTGGCGTTTGCCCCGAAAATACTGCTGCCGGCGCCAAGGAGGTTGACCGTTCCGCCTCCGTTCAGTGTCAGCGTGTCGTTGGCGCCGCTAGGGCACAGGCTGGAGCCGGCGGCTGCATTGATGTTGATTGTCCCAGCGTTGTTGTAAACTCCTGTCGTTTCCAGATTGAGCGTGGAGCCGGCCAGGACGTTGATGTTCGCCCCGGCGTTGTTGTTGACGGTCCCGCCGAGCGTGTTGGTGGCGCCGGCCATCGAATTGATGATCCCGCCGGCGAAAATGATGAGTGTGCCGTTGTGGATCGTGCCGAGCGACAATTGCAAGGTGGCGTTGGGTTGGACTTGAACGATCCCGTTGTCGATGACCGCGTTCGCCGCGGCAACGCCATTGAGATTGAGCGTGTCGCCATTGTTGGAACGAACGGTTCCCAGAATGCCGGCGTCGATGTTGGTGAACGTGCCGTTGGTCAAGTTCAACGTGGCGCCAAGGGTTTGGATCAGGCCGCCATTGATGACGCCGGCGTTGTTCGGTTGGATGGTTAGGGGACCGGCGGCCGCCGCGGTCTGGATAATTCCCATCATCTTGTTGGTCAGCGCCATTTTGCCGGCGCCGATCGAGCCGCCGCCGGTGATCGTGTTGTCGACATTGGTCAATCGCTCGTTTTGGTTCACTCCGAAAATGCTGCTGCCGGCTCCAGTGAGGTTCACCGTTCCGCCTCCACTCAAAGTGACCGTGCCGTTGGCGCCGCTGGGACACAGGCTGGCGGCGCCGCCGGCATCGTTGATGTTGATGGTCCCGGCGTTGTTGTAGGTGCCCGTGGTTTCCAGATTGAGCGTGGAGCCGAAGACGCTGATCGTTGCCCCGGCGTTGTTATTGACGGTCCCGCCAAGTGTATTGGTCGTGCCAAGAATTGAATTGATGATGCCACCCTTCACGTTCGTAAGGGTGCCATTGTGGATGGTGGCGTCGTCCAAGTTGATCTTCCCCCCCGCCTGCGCGATGAGAACCGTGCCGCCGTTAATCGTCGGCTGACCGAGGGCGCCGCCGAGGAGGTGCAGCGTTCCGTTGGCGGCGACGATGATCGAGCCGTCGACGCCCGCGGCGGAGTTGGTGAGCAAGCCTTCATCGACCGTCAACGTGGCCGGTCCGACACCGACGGCGCCCGTCCCGACCGCGATGGTTGCCGCGTTGGTGACCGTGATCGGCAGCAGGGGATTACCGTAAATCTCCAGGCTCGAGTTGTCCTTGACGAAGATCGACGAGCCGGGACCGGAATTGGTGATCGCCCCGCCGATCATGTTTTCCACGCTCGGCGCGACAGTCATAATCATGCCGCCGCTGGTATTGGTCAGGGTCTCTGGGAGCGCGGTGCCGTCGTTCAATTGCAGTTGACTCAGCGGCCCGTCCAAGAGGATCGTGCCGAGGTGGACTGAGACGCCCGCTTGTAGAATCACCGTGCCGGGCATCATGTGCCCATGAGCGATGATCATTCCGCCGCCGGCTGGGCCGTTATTGGTGACAATCCCGCCGTTGAAAGTGAGAAATGAATCGTCGCTGGCCTGCATCGTGCCGTCGTTAATCACGGCGTCGTCGATTGGCGGCATGGGAAGAACCAAGGGAAATATCGTGATGCCCTGGGCCGGGACGGCGCCGGAAGGAAACGTCGAGGCCGTGATGATGCCGTGGTTGGTCAGTTTTGGCGACAAGACCGTGGAGTGGCTGCCGATCTGGCCGCTGCCAATGATCGTTTGAATGGCGCCAATCGTCAGCCGCGCACCGCCGACTCCCTGGATTCGCGTTCCGTTGGGATCGAACGGGTCGCCGGTCACGAACCCTTTCAATATGATGTCGCCACTTCCGGTGAGCGTGACGTCGCCGCTATTGAGATTGAGCACCGACGGCGCGAAGCCCGCCGAAGCCAGGAAGATTGTGCCTCCGTTCGTAATCGTGCCCTGAATGTTTGTTGTTGCGCTGTCGGTTTGGGCGTACATTGTCCCCAGCGCGAGCGTCACGTTCTTAAGCGTCGCGAAGTCGAGGGTCTCAAAAACGCTGGTGGCGTCGCCCGCTAGCGTTCCCCCGTTGATCGTCGTCGTGCCGCCCCCGAATGGTCCGAGTGTCACCGTGGAGCCGTCCGAGGCGGAGATCGTTCCGGGATCCGTCGGATCGGTATTATCGTAGACGCCAATTCCGAGCGCCAGGGTCCCGCCGCCGGTGGCCTCCAACAATCCGCCCATGGGTGCCCCGGTGCCCACGTTCTTCAAGCCCGTGGACCCTGCTGCCGTCGAGGGGCTGATGGTCAACGTGGAACCGTGGATATTGGCATTGATCGTGCCGTGATTGATTAGATTGAGGGAAGTGATCACCCCCGCGCCCATGATGGTGTTGTCCGAGGTCAACGTTTCCGCGCCGGTCGTGCCGGTAATGTCGGTTCCTGCCGACATCATCACGACGCCCCCGCCGGTCAGCGACGGCACGGGCGCCGCAACGCCGGTGCCGTCGAACGAGATCGAGGCGGCGCCGGAACCGCCGCCCTCCAGTTTGATCGTTCCCGAATTACTGAGCGTGCCGGCGCCGGCATACGTCTTTATGGTCGGGCCGCCGCCGCTCATGATTTCGAGCGTGTCCTTGCCGGCGACTCCGAGGTTGTCTAGCGTTACGCCGATGCTCAGGGTCACGTCGGAGCCGGGAGTGGCGATGGAAGCATCGTACATCATGCCGCCGCCATTGTCTGGATAGCCCGGCGGAGTGTGGATGCTCCAATTCGGGGCGATCCAAGGGCCGGAACCACCGAGCCAACTATCCAACGCTCCGGCCCAAGCGGCCCCACCGCTCAGGCAGTTCATTGCCAGCGCAACCGCGAACAAACGCGGAAAACGCTGCACGGATCGACGACGGGAAGCTGGCGGGCGACACGTGCGCAGGACTCCGCGCACAAGCATTGAGGGGGCCATGGCGATTCTCCGCCTTGAGTTGGAGTCGAGAAAGCCGTCATGCGCGGACAAACCGAATCGTTGTCCGGCAATTCAGAAGTGACGCAACCGACATGCCTCTCCCCCCCGGATTGTACCGAATGCTTTGGGGAGGTGCAACCAAATCAGATTCGGGGCACCTATGTAGTTAAGAGCAACGAACCACTCCGGAACCGGAAAGCGGAAATCCAAGATTTCCACTTTTCTCGGAATCGGCCGATCGTTGCAGGGTGCCCTGTCCACGCGGGGCGGGGCGCCCTCTGGGCCCGACAGCGGGTCGGACGGGCTTCGCGACCGATGCGTCGGCGAACATGCCCACGCGATCAACAAGGCCGGTTGGCTTGATCAGAATCGATCGACGCTTGCGTGGGCATGGCACCCGCGCCGAGCCATGAACACAATTCCACCGAATGCGACCACCAGCAACACGAGCGTTGAAGGCTCGGGAACTGCCGCCGGATCGGCGCCGGGGCCGGCGGGAATCGGGTCGCCGCTGAATCCTTCGGCGCTCGGCGGATCCATGCCCGAAGAACTTGGCGCGCCGGAGGCGAATGGCGCGGTCGATTGCAACGAGTCCGCCAGCACGAAACCGCTCGACAATGTCGCAGGCACACTCCGTGTGCCGTCCGCTGTCTGCTCTCCTGCCCCCAAATCCAAAGGATTGCCGCTGGAGTCCGAGGCGTCGATCGTCACGAGGCCTCGGCTCGCGGCCGTGCCGCCGATCACCAGCGAACTTTGAACGATATGATTGGCGGTGAGATCGCTCCCCGCGTTGACGACCGTGCTGCCGCTGCCGTCGATGCCGCCAACTTGCTGATGCGTGCCGGAGACGAGCAGGCCGGGCGCCGTGCTGATGTTGATGATGTTCACCCGATGTGTGCCGGACGACAAGGCCGAGACCGATCCAGCCAATTCCAGCGTTGCACTGCCGGTGACGGTCGCCGTGACGCCCGTGCCGATGGTCGCGCTGCCCGAAACGGCGCTGAAGCGGAGCGTGCCCCCATTGACGGTGATCGGCCCAGCGAGCGATTCAGAGTGGGACAGAGTCAAAGTGCTCGAACCTCCCTTAACCAGTCCGCCGCTGCCGCTGATTGGGCCGCCCAGCGTAAAGCTGTTGGCGCCGGCCACGTTCAAAGCGGCGTTGAGGCGGACGGCATTGCCCACCGCAAACGTCCCATCGCTCGCCGCTTGCAGCGTGCCGCCGCCGGCCGTCAGCGTTCCGAGGCCCAAGGCGCTGTTGCTGCCAATGAAGAGCGTGCCGGCGTTCAGCGCAATGCCGCCACTAAAAGTGTTGTTTCCGCTTAGTACGAGCGCGCCAGCGCCGGACTTGACCAGCGACAGCGCTCCGCCGCCGGCGCCGTCCTGTAGGACGCCCGGATAGGCTGTCGTGGAAGAAACGACATTGTCGGTTAAGGTCGCGGGGGTGGCGCTCTGGTTTTGAACGATGGCGGTCGTGCCCGACGACTCAAGGACGGAAATCGAGACGCTGTTGCCGTTGAGCGACAATATGGCACTGTCTGTCAAGAAAACGATGTTGGCGGCATTGAGAGCCGTTGGACTGCCTAATTGCAGGCTTCCGGCGTCGATCTCCACTCCGCCTGTGAAGGTGTTGTGGCCGCTGAGGGTGAGCGTGCCGGCGCCCGCTTTTTCCACGAACAAGGGTCCGCCCCCCGGGCCGTCCTGAAGGACGCCGGCGTAGGTGTTGTCGACTGCGTTGTCGATGCTAAGTATGCCCCGCGAGGCATTGGCGTTTTGAATAACCGGGCTGCCAACGTTCGCGTTGGTGTTCAGGTTCGCGACGAAAACGGTGTTGCCGTTGAGGCTCAGGACCCCGGCGCTGCCAGCGCCGAACGAGACGTCGTTCGACGCCGGCGAGCCGAGAGCGCCACTGTTGGCTATTTGGAGCGTGCCCGAATTGATCGTCACGCCGCCGGTGAAGGCGTTGTTGCCGCCGAGAACCAGAACGCCGCCGTTGCAAACGAGCGCAATCGTCCCGGAACCGTCGCTGATCGCGCCGTTGATTGTTGTGATGTTCTTGCCCGAAGCAACCGTCAGGGTTTGAGGGCCGGCGGCTCCGCCGGTGATCGCACCGCCGATCGTCAAGCTATCGCCGACGGCCTGAGCGTTGTCGCTCAAGTTGTAGTCCCCTTCGAGCGTCAGCGGCGCGTTGATGGTCTCGGTAATGTTGGCACCGGAAAACGTGGCGGCGATCTGGAGCGTGCCGCCGGCCGTCAGCGCCAAGGGGTTGCCGTCGGTCAGCCCGATGGTGTAGGCCGCGGCCGACTTGTCGAACGTGATGTTTTCGATATTGCGACTTGTGTCGGGGACGATCAACGTCGTCGTGCTGTTCGAATTAAAGAGCGCCGTATCGGTGTTGGCGGTCCCCGACGGGGCGCCGGGAACGATATGCGAAACCCAGTTCGTAGGGGTCTGCCATGCTATGGTAGATGCCGACGAACTCCACGTGCCATCGGCGGCAAATGCGGAGCTGCTCGCCCCAAGGGCTAACAACACGAGCCAACCTGTGATCGAATTGCGGACGAATCGTCCGCCAACCACGACGGCGCAGCAGCGAGGCACGCACATGATGCTTATCTTATGGGGTCGAATGAAAAGCGACGGCCTATTTCATGCTAATCCGCCCCGACCTCAAACACAAGAAAACTCGCGGGGACGGCGTTGTGGCACGGTCTCCCGACCGTTAAACACTTACGACCGCAGGTCTCCGATTCGCCGATCAGGTGACCTCCGGTCAACGCCTGTGCCGGGTCGGGAGACCCGAGCACAACAAGCGCTCGCGCCTCAGCACTGTCCGACTTCGTTGGCCAGTGCGATCCGGCGCCGCGCCATGATCGCCACGCCGAGCAGCGCGACCAGGGCCAGCAACAGCGTCGAAGGCTCGGGAACGGACGTCGGACCAGCGCCGGGGCCGGCGGGAATTAGGTCTCCGCTGAAGCCCTCGGCGCTCGGCGGATCCAAGCTCGATGAACTCGGCGCGGCCGAGGCGAACGGAGCGCTCGGTTGCAACGAGCCCGCCAGCGCGAAGCCGCCGGTTTGACCGAGCGGATTTCCCGAAGAGTCCG
>DASZFO010000201.1 GCA_035939775.1 Pirellulales bacterium
CCAAAGCTCTTTCAACCCGGACGTGATCGGATCGCCGGGATTAAACGCCGCTTCGTTGCCCGGCGTATGCTCGCCAATAAAGACGAACTCCCGCGGCAGCGTCGAGATCGACGCGATCTTCGGATACGGGTCCCAGTCCTGCCAGATCACGGAGGCCGACGGCTGCGGCGGTCCGAACGGGCTGGTCGATTCCTTGGCGACCATCTTCACGCCCAATAGATCCCAAAGCTGCTGGATGTCTCCCTTGGGGCTCGGCATCTGGCCTCCCATCATCGGATTGCCGGCGCGCTTTTCCTCGCTCGTGCCGGGCACTCCCGACATGAACGCGGGAAAGGGGTCCTCAAAGATGGCCGTCGGTTGGCCATGCTTGATCGAATTGATCAAATTGTCCAGCTTGGGTTGATCGAGCGACGACGGCTGCACGGCTAGGAGCACGTCGAATTTCTCGATGGGCTTCGACGGATCGACCTGCACCACTTCATACTGCTTTTCCAGCTCGTCGATGATCGGCTCCCGCGCACGAGCACCCATCGTGGCCATGTCGAAGCCGCCGAATAATTGGGCATCCGTCTGCACCACCCCCAAGCGCTTCCGCTTCTCTTGAGCCACCGTAGCGATCGAACGGATCAGTTCGTATTCAATTGGCATGCCGCGATCGAAGAAGGGCATCACCACTTTCTCCAGCCCGCAGGTCACGGCCACGCCGAGGAAGATCTGCTCGTCCTTGATCGCCCCGCGCGTGGTCCCGACGACCGATTTCGATTTGATGCCGAATTGCTGATCGGCCAGCGTTGCTTCCTCGGTGGTCGGCTCGGTGCTGACGATCCTCACCTGGATCGTGCCGCGTCCCAGCTTTTCGAACTCGTGCAGCGCCGTCAGCAAATTCAGCCGCGTTTGCACGTAGGTCTCGGGGACCGAGGGGCTAACATACGCTTCGATTACGATCGGCCGGCCTTTGGTGTCCAGTTTGCGCACCAGTTCCGCCGTGGCGGGCGAAAGGGAGCTGACCTTCTCGGCCGTCACGTCGTAGCGAACGTCGAACGACTCGACGATCATGTTCAACGCCGCCGCGATCAGGATCAGCGACGCGGCCCGAGCCAAGTAGTGCCCAAATAGCGAACTGCCGTCGCGCCCTCCGAGCCAGTGCCGCCGCCCGATCAACACCATGCAGAGATAGAGCATCACCACGACGAGCATCAGGAAATAAACCGTCGATCCCAGCCCGATCACGCCGCGGCCGAAATCACGGAACTGCTCCGCCAGCCCCCAATGCTTGATCGCCAGCGCCCAATCGGCGCTGCCGGTGAAGGTGTCGGCCCAGTCGGCCGCCACCAGCGGAGCGTTGAACACGACTCCCAGGATGAACGATACCGTCAGATTGCCGGTGAAAAACGATGCGACCATCCCCGTGGCCAGCATCGCCAGGCCGACCATCCAATAGCCGAGATAGTTGGCGAGGAACAAAAAATAGTCCGGACTCCCCAACGACCGCAGAATCATCACGTTGCACATGGCCGAGAACACGAGCGCCACCGTGAAGATGCCCACCGCCGCGAAATACTTCCCCAGCACCACGTCGAGATCGGAGGCCGGAATCGTGAGCAGCAGCTCGTCGGTCCCCTGCCGTCGCTCGTCGGCCCAGATTCCCATCGTGATCGCGGGGACGAAAATCAGCAGGATATACGGCAGATAGCGATTGAGCTGATCGAGATTCGCCAGATTTGCGTTGAAGAACTCATACGGCCAATAGGCGAACGCCGACGAGAGCACCACGAACAGGCAGATGAACACATAGCCCGTCGGGTTGTTGAAATAGCTCAGGAGGTTGCGGCGAAAGATGGCGCCGATGACGTGCAATTTCATGTGAATGTCGAATTTCTAATGACGAATGACTAGGGAATGTCGAAGATCCGTCGCGGCGGGACGAAGCTTGTGTAGGGTGCGTCAAGGCTTTGCGCCGACGCACCGTCGCGAGCAATTCCGGTGCGTCCGCGCGGACTTGACGCACCCTACACTGTTTCTTGGCGGGTCGTTTGTCATATGGTCTGGCGGCGTCATGCGACGGCCGCCGGCGACAATTCGTGGAAATGTTCGTCGAGCGGTTTACCGTCACTTAGCAGCTCCGATGTTGGGCCGTCGAACACCAGCCGCCCTTCGTTGATGAACAGCACTCGGCTGGCCACCGCCGGCACCTCTTGCAGGATGTGCGTCGAGAGCAGGATTGTCTTGTTCTGGCCCAGGCGGCGGATTGTGTCGCGGACCTCGCGGATTTGGTTCGGATCGAGCCCGGCGGTCGGCTCGTCGAGAATCAGCACTTCCGGCTCGTGCAATAGCACCTGGGCCATCCCCACCCGCTGCCGAAACCCCTTCGACAGCTTGCCGATCGCCTTGCCGATCACGCTCCGCAGGGCGCACAACTCGACCACCGCCTCGATCCGCTCCCGCTTGCGAGCCGGCGGCATCCCGCGGGCGTCGGCGAAGAATTCCAACAGCGCCCGGGGAGTCATATCAGGATAGAGCGGGCCGTTTTCCGGCAGATAGCCCAACACGGCAGCGCCGGCCATGCGGTCGAAGGCCATGTCGTGCCCGGCGATCCTGGCGATCCCCGCGGTCGGGGAGAGATAGCCGGTGAGCAGCTTCATCGTGGTGCTCTTTCCGGCCCCGTTCGGACCGAGAAACGCCACGACCTCGCCGCGATGGATTTTGAACGAAACGTCGTCGATCGCTGCGAAGTCGCCATAGTATTTCGAGAGGCCCGCGGCCTCGATCATGGCGGCTTCCGACTGGTCACTCATCGTTCGAATTCTCCTGAGTTTTTAATACGCAGACAACCGGGCGATGGTTCCGCTCATCGCGTCACATCCACGTTGCCTGCGATCGGCCTCAAATGGCTGACCCGCCCGAGCGCCGCTAGTGTAAGCATCCTAAGAACTTAGCATTCGTTCGGCAAGGTCTGTCCGGGCCCCGTTCCATTACGGATCAAACACTCCCTTGGGTCGCGGATTACGTCGCGAAATCCGCCCGCTACCAACGCGATAATGGGTCATACGGTTGCACGTATGGTTCCAACTGTCCGCGAGAATAAAGCCGTTGAACGGAAGGCAACGTGCTCCCTTGAAGAAAAGGCACGAGTCTCGAATCTCCATATTTGACCACCGCTTGCCATGCCTGATCCTGTTCCGCGCGATTCGAGCTTGCAAGGTCCACACGGAGGGAGTTCAATCCCACCTTCTCTCCAATTAGGCGCAATAGCTCTTCGGGATCGGTGCGCGCGGCTCCTTTGATTGAGAATGCAATGGGATTCGCATCGAAGCGGCAGGCAATCTCGGTACCCTTCGGATTGACGCCGGCAAACTTCGTGGAATCGAATGCAATCCAAAGCTGATAGTCTCCTTCGGGCAACGGCAGCTTGCGTCCTTGTGGTAGAAAATACTGCAAACAGATGTCGCTTTTGAAGGATTCGCCCGGCGCTAGCGTCTGAAAGTCGGGTGGGCCGGAGTAAGACCCGATGTAAAAATCGGACGGCTCAAGATTCGCGACCCCCGATTTCCCGCGCGTAAGGCGGATACCAAAGGCCATGGTCGACCACCACCCGCTCGGCATTCGCGGCATGATGAGTTTGTATGAGCTCTTTGAATTGTTTTTCAATTCCAGTTCCAAGCGGATTGGATCGCCAATGCGATACGTCTTGGTATCTACCTGCGCGCGGAGTTCGACACCTTCAGGCGCCAAAAAACTGGGATCCGGCGGAGGTCGAAACCGACTGGCGAGCCATGCAAAGGCAACGCAAAACACTGTGACTGCGATCAAGACCGTTCGCAGACGGAATTGAAAGTATGATCGCGGAATTTGCGGGATGCGTGGCATCTGTTGTGCTCCAAACAATCTCGCAATTGAAATCCCAGATTGTCTCTTGGCGTCCTTGGCGTCTTGGCGGTTTGCAAATCGTTTCCGTCGCAGGCAGCATCGGCCACGAGGATCAGCAGCGTCGGCTACGGCTGGCGATGAAAGGAAATGTGCCGCTGCCAGTGGAGGTCATCGGTCTTGGGGAAGTCGGTGCGGACATGGACGCCGCGAGTTTCTTCGCGTTCGAGGGCGGCGGCGATCATGATCCGGGAGACGAGCAGCATGTTTTGCAGCTCCCAGCCTTGCGGGCCATTGAATTGGCGGCCGAGCACGTAGCGGCACCAGCGCTCGATGTCCTCGGCCGCTTCGGCGAGCTTCACGCCATCGCGCTCGACTCCCGCCGCGCGCCACATCAGGCTCTTGAGCGTATTGCGGATATCGGCCAGATCGAGCGGCTCGGCGCTTTCCTCGACGCGGGCATTCCCAAGCGGCAGCGCGCGGAAATCGTCAGACAGGGCGAGCGCCTCGCGGCTGGCCCCTTCGCCGGCGTGAGCGCCGTAGACCAGCCCTTCGAGCAGGCTATTCGACGCCAGACGGTTCGCCCCGTGCAGGCCGCTGGAAGTCACTTCACCGGCGGCCCACAGGCCGGGGATCGCCGTGCGCCCCTCGAGATCGACCGTCACGCCGCCGATCATGTAATGCGCGCCCGGCCGAACCGGAATTCGATCGCGGGCTAAATCCAAGCCAAATTCGGCGCACAGGGCCGCGATGCCGGGGAAGCGGGCGCGCACGTTCAAATCCGTGAGGTGCCGCAGATCGAGATAGACATTCGGATGCCGCGTCTTCGCCATCTGGGAGACAATCGCCCGACTGACGATGTCGCGCGGGGCGAGTTCGGCGCGGGGATCGTATTCCGGCATGAAGCGATAGCCGCTGCGATCGACGAGCCACGCTCCAGCCCCGCGGATCGCCTCGGTGATCAGATTGCGACTGGAGCCGGCGATATAAAGCACGGTGGGATGGAACTGCATGAACTCCATGTCGCGCAGCTCAGCGCCGGCCCGATAGGCGATCGCCAAGCCGTCGCCCGTGGCGACTTCGGGGTTCGTCGTTTCACGAAAAACCTGGCCGGCGCCGCCGGTGCAGAGGATCGTCTGCTTGGCCCAGACGAGCGTCTTGCCGTGGACAGGATTCCAAACGAGCACCCCGCGGCACGTGCCTTCGTGAGTCAATAGATCGAGCGTGAACGTGTTCGGCCAGGTCTCGATGTTCGTCAGCCGCTCGGTCCATTCGATGACGGCCCGCATCACTTCCTTGCCGGTCGCGTCTCCCAGGGCATGGACGATGCGATGGTGGCTGTGCCCTCCCTCGCGGCCCAGCGCGATCTCGCCGGCTTCGAGGTCGAAATGCGTTCCCCAGCGGATCAACTCATGGATGCGATCGGGCGATTCGCGGACCACCATCTCGACGACGGCCGGATCGCAAAGTTTGCCGCCAGCGGAGAGTGTGTCGGCGATATGGTCCTCGAAGCGGTCCTCGGGATCGAGCACGCTGGCGATGCCCCCTTGGGCATATTGGCTGTTCGATTTTTGCAAGCTGTCCTTGGTGACGACCAGGACGGAGAGCTTCGGGTCGACGGCGATCGCCGCCCGCAGGCCCGCCAATCCGCCGCCGACAATCAGCACGTCGGTAAACGCGTGCGGCACGCGCTTGGGGTGGAAGGGGACAAGATAACGGGGAGATTCAGTCACGGATCGTGAACCACCAAGGACGCCAAGAAGCGTCGAAAAGTCCCGTAGGGTGCGTCAAGGCTTTACGCAGACGCACCGTCGCGAGCGAGGCCGGTGCGTCTGCGCGGACTTGACGCACCCTACGACTTGACATCTTGGCCGTTGATTGACGAATTATTTCCCGCCGCGGAGGGCGCCCTGCTGGAATGCTTCGAACTGTTCGCGGTATTCAGAGGGCATGCCGCTGTCGTTCGATTCTTGGACACCATGCTGCTTGTCGTTGGCCGAACGGTCGCCGCTGAGGCTGATTTGCCCGGCCCGAGAGCCGAGGTTGCGGAGCAAGTCGTTCATATTCCGCCGGGCGCGGTCCCCTTCCGGGCCGTCCGTCTTGGCCGCAGCTTTCATTTGATCGAGCCGTTCGGCGAGCTTGCGGGCGTCGGCGGGAGTCCAATTCAACTCCTTGAGCAGATCCGGGTTTCCCTTCTTCAACCGGTCGAGCGCGAGATCGAACTGCTTCTTGGCGAATTCCATGTTCGCCTCGTCGCCGTTGGTCGGGCCGCCGCCGGGCGCTACGCCGTCGGGCAACGGTCCTGTTCGATTGCCCCCCGCACCCGAATCTCCACCGCCACCCTGGCCCTGGTCTCCCGGCTGGTTCGACGCCGATCCTTCGTTTGACGGCTTGTCGGATGATGCCGAGCCATTGCCGCTTTGATTACCCGCTTGGCCGGTGGCATGATCCGATTGCTTGTCGCTGCCGGGCTGGCTGGAAACTTCGCCCTTACCGGCGCCTTGTGATCGGCCCTTCCCTTCATCGGCGGCCGAATTCTGCCCCGCACCACCGGTTCCGGCCTGGTTAGCGCTCTGCCCGGCGCCGGCCTTGCCTCCGCCTGAGCGGTCCCCTTCTTCTCCGCCTTTGGAATTCGATTCCTTGGGGCTGGTGCTGGGGGATTTGGCGTTGTTCGAGGAATCGGAACTCTCCGCCGATTTGCCGTCGTTCGAGTCGGACTTGTTTTCCTTGGGTTTGTTCCCTTCCTGGGGGCTCGGCGAGCCGCTTTTGTCATTTCCTTTCTCGCCGGAACCGGGGTTGCCCTTCATTGTCTCAGGATCGCCACCTTTGGCATCCGGCTGCTGCTTGCCGCCGCTGTCCGCTTGATCGTGCTTCTGATCGCTGGGTTGCGAGCCTTGCTTGGCTTGAGCGCCCTTGCCTTGCTTTGAAGGATCGGACGTGCCCGGCTTGTTCTCGCCGTTTTCGGCGTTGCTGTTCTTGTTGTCGGCGGAGGATTTCTCGCCAGCGTTCGTCTTGGAGCCGGAGGGCTCGCTGCTTTTGTCGCTGGGAGGTTGATTGCCCTTTTGAGCATTGTCGCCCGGCTGCGATTTATCTCCGCCTTGCGCTTTGTCGCTTGGCTGCGATTCACTGGCCTCATTCGATTGCTGGCTACCTTGCTGCTTGTCCGCGCCTTGCGACTTTTCGTTGCCGGGCGGTTTGTCGCCTGATTGAGTCTTGTCGCCCGACTGGCGTTTTTCACTCGATTTGTCCGACTGACCGCTCTTCGAGTTTTGATCGCTACCCGGGCGCTGGTCGCCGGTAGAGCCTGAGTTCTGTGAATTGCCGGGCTGCTGATTCGGATCGGGTTTTTGCTGCGGCGCGGCCTTATCACCGGCATCGCGCCTATCGCCGCTGCCGGTTTGTTGTTTGCCGGATTGTTGATCGCCGCTCTGCTTGGCGCCGGTATGATCGTCAGGGCCGTTCTGAGCGCCGTCCGGTTTTTCGCCGTGCTTGTGATCCGCGTCGTTCGGCTGATGGCCCGACTTTTCGCTGGCCGATTTGTCGCTCCCCGTGCCCGGTTTGCCGTTCGGGAACGGACCGCCGCTCCCTTTCGGATCGTGCGATGGAGTGCCTGAAGACCCGTCCGACGCACCGTCGCCGCTCGACCCTGGCTGGTTGGACTTCGACGATTGGCCGTCGTTCTTCGCGCCCTGCTGGCCGGACTGTTGACCGCCTGATTGTCCCAAAGCACCCGGTCGCTGCTGATTCTGCTGGTCAAGCGTTTTCGCTAGCGACTTGACCGCATCGGCGCTGTTGTCTGACGAGGATTGTTGATCCTCGCTGCCCGAGCCCTCGTCTGGCTTGCCCGATTGACCGGCGCTCGACGACTTCGCCCCGGACTTATCGCCGTGCGATGGATCGCCGCTCTTCTGTCCGGAATCCTGCGGGTTGGAAGCTCCGGACGAATTGCCGCTGGAATTCTGCTTCCCGCCGTCGCTACTGTCGCCGCTGGACGTTTTTTGCCCGTTCGAACCGCCGCCCGAATCCTGTTTGCCGCCTTGTTGCTTTTCACGCTGCTGCTTGTCGCCTTGATTCTTGTCGCCCTGCTGCGTATCCCCCTGCTGCTTGTTGCCTTGTTGCCCGCCGTCTTGTTTCTTATTCCCTTGTTGATTGTCACCTTGATTCTTGTCGTCCCGTTGCTGGCTCCGTTGTTGCTTGTCGGCGTTTCGCGATGGCTTGTCTTGTTGCCGGTTGTCGCGGCCCGCTTTGTCGTTCTGGCTGCCCTGTTTGTTGTCAGGATTGTTGTCGGCATCAGGCGACTGCTGGTCGTTCGGATTGTTGTCGTTCCGGTCCTTGGTGTTGTGATCGGAATGTTGCTCATCCTTCGGCTTGGATGGATCGTCGCTGTTGTCGTTTGGATTCTGATCGGCTTGATTCTGGTTGGCATCGCCGGCGCCCGCTTCGTTCGAGGGGCGGCGTTGTTCCGCCTTCACGATCCGGATTTGGCGATGGGCCGTGTGCGCTTCGTTGGCGGTCGGAGTTCGATTGTCCTTGGCAGTGGCCCAATAGCTGACCGAATCCCCTTCTTTCAAGCCGAGTCGGCCGGGTTGAAAAACAAACTTGGCGTCGAGCGGCCCTTCATGCCGCGCCGAGAGCAGCTTCTTGTCGAGCACCGGCTTTTCGTCTGACTCGGCGGAGAGCGTCACCTCGGCCAGCGCGAAATCCGGATCGGCAGCCCGCACTTCGAGCGCCAGGCTGCCGTTGGCCGGCACCTCGACTTCATCCTTCTCAGGGGCCAAGAACTTGACCTCCGGCGGCAAATCGGCGAACACGTCGATCTTGTATTGAGCGGGTTCCGGCGTCGCCCGGCCGTCCGGGCGAAGCTGATAGCGCGAGAATAGCGGTGTCGCGCGGTCCTTTTCGTCGAGCGCGAGCGGGAATGTAGCGGTGACACTTCGCCCTTCGATCTTCATCGGCAACTGCTGATGACGCCCCTCGCCGTCGAGCACCAGTTGCGCCGATTTGAGTGGCTGGTTCGCGCGACCGTGGATCGTTACCAGCGTTCCTTCGAGCGCTTGGATATCGCCGGTGTTCTCGACGTGCGACTTGCCCTTTCGCGTATAGGCGGGGAACTCGTAGTCGATGCGCTCGATGGCGATAGTCGGGGCGGCGGCGGCCTGAAGCCGATATATCGGCGTCACCGCGTCGCCCGCCTCGATCCGGTATTCGACGTCTTGTTGCAGTCCGGCGTCGCCGGCCGGAACCTTCCCGAGATGCCGGAAACCTTCTGCCGGGCGATACATCATCACCGCCTGATCGACGGTTTGCCGATCGGCCGTCGAGTATAGAATTCGCACCGGCTCGTCGGCCCCGATGCCGCGCAGCTCGGCCGAGATTTCGACCGTTTCGCCGAGATACGCCGTGTGGTTTCCTGGCAGCACGTCATGAATGGTCACTCGCGTCGGCGCTTGGATGTCGGCCCACGGCATCACGACGCGCGCGACCGTGTCGATTGGGTCTTTCGGCGAAAAGACCTTGTAGGTCGCGAAAATCGCGACGAGCGCCAACAGCAGGTAGCCGACATGAATCAACCTCGTCCGATCGACCGTCGCCTCGATCTGCGTTCGTTGGAGGCCGCGGGCCGCTTGCTGCTCGACCGCTTCGTAAATCACCTTCGGCACGCCGGCCGGCTCGTTGCGGAGGAATAGGAAATTGATCAGGCTATTCTTGAGCGACGGCTTGCTCCGCTCGATCGTTTCGGCCGCGTAAATCGGATTGATGCGCAAAATCACCAGCGGGACCAGCCGCCGGCCGGTGTACCAAGCTGCCCCGGCCACGAACAGCACGAGGCAAGCGAGCCTCCCCCAAAACCCGAGCCCGCCGGTCAGAAGCCAGTGGTCAGCCACCGAAATGACCAGGAAAAACAACACGCTGCCGGCGGCCAGCGACATCAGTGAGCCGGCCAGCTCGACCCCTTTGACCTGTCCGCGGGCTTTGCGGAGCTGATCGTCGATGAATTGATCGTATTCAATCCACTGGCCATCCGACTTTTTGGCCGGCGGCGTTGCTTGCGGGCCTCGCTGAGCTGTTCCGGTAGCCATGAATCGGGGCTCGGGATTAGGGGCTCGGGAACGACGAACTGCAAACTGATACGGAATCACTTTAGGTTTAGCCGCGATCCCTCGGGGAGCGCCGCCAACTCATTATAGACGCCGGCGGAACCCGTTTTGATCCCCGCCCGTTCATTTTACTACTTTTTGCGGTGCAAGGTGCTACTATGGCGAATTGAGCCGCAAAGCATAGCCATTTTGTACCTTTGTATTTCGCACTTCGTACTTCTTATGTCCCCCGATGTCGTTCTGCTCGATCCGCGAGACAATTTGTGCGTGGCCGCGCGGAATCTGGCCGCAGCAACGCGCGTTGGCCGCGGGTCGCGAACCGTCGAGCTTTCCGGCGACGTGCCGCTGGGGCATAAGATTGCGCTGGCGCCGATCGCGGTTGGCGAGCCGGCGCTCAAGTTCGGGCAGATCATCGGCTTCGCCTCGGCGCCGATTCGGCCGGGGGAGTGGATCCACACGCATAATCTCTCCGCCGGCGAATTCGCGCGCGATTGCCCGCGTGCGACCGACGTGCCCGCTAATCCGCCGCCGCTCGAGGGGCAAACGTTTCTCGGCTATCGCCGCGCCGACGGTCGGGCGGGAACGCGGAACTTCATCGCCGTGATTTCGTCAGTGAACTGCTCCGCCTCGGTGAGCCGCTATATTGCGCGGCGGTTCGACGCGGCGGCCTTGCGCGAGTTTCCGAACGTCGACGGCGTCGTCGCCTTCACGCATGGCGGCGGATGCGGGATGCAGTTCGACGGCCTGCAACATCAGATCCTCAATCGCGTGCTCGGCGGCATCGCCCGGCATCCCAATATCGGCGGCTACCTCTTGATCGGCCTCGGCTGCGAGACGGCCACGATCGGCCACTTGATGAGCGAGCAACGCCTCGTGCAGATCGAGAGCCGCCGGGGACTGTCCCCTTTTGTGGAGCGGGCACCATCGCCAGATGGTCGGTGGCAAAAGGGGACTGTCCCCCTCTCTGCAGGCGGCTCTGTGGCAGGCGCTTTATCGCTGACCCCCGATCTCCGATCTCCGACCTCCGATGCCGTTCGCCCTCCCGTTCTCAGCATTCAAGACCAAGGGGGCACGCAGCGGACGATCGAAGAGGGCGTTCGGCTTGTGGCTCAGATGCTGCCGCAAGTGAACGCGGTTCGCCGCGAGCCGATCCCGGCCAGTGAAATCGTGCTCGGCACGAACTGCGGCGGCTCCGACGGAAACTCGGGGATCACCGCCAATCCGGCTCTCGGTGTTGCCAGCAACATGCTCGTGGCCGCCGGCGGCACCGTCGTGCTCGCGGAAACCTCCGAACTGTATGGCGCGGAGCAGTTGCTCACTCGCCGCGCCAAGACTCCCGCGATCGCCGACAAGCTGATCGAGCGGATCAAATGGTGGGAGTGGTACGCCCGAACCTTCGGCGCGACGCTCGACAACAACCCCTCGCCGGGGAACAAGGCGGGCGGCCTGACCACGATCTACGAAAAATCGCTCGGCGCGGTCGCGAAAGGGGGTTCGACCGCGCTCGTCGAGGTTTATCAATATGCCGAGCAAGTCACGGCTCGCGGGCTAGTCGTCATGGACACGCCGGGGCTCGACCCGGTGAGCGTCACCGGAATCGTGGCGGGCGGGGCGAACGTGGTCGTGTTCACAACCGGCCGCGGCAGTTGCTTCGGCTGCAAACCGACGCCGTCGATCAAAGTCTCGTCGAACACGCCGCTGTTTGAGCGCATGCGCGACGACATGGACCTCGACGCCGGCACAATCCTCTCCGGCCGCTCGGTCGCCGAAGTCGGCCGCGAAATCTTCACGGAAATCCTCGCCGTCGCCAGCGGCAAGAAAACCAAGAGCGAACAGCACGGTCTCGGCGACGAGGAATTCGTGCCATGGACCATCGGACCGGTGTTGTGAATACGTCGATTCATCTGTCTAAGTTATGGAAATCGCCCGTGGAAATTTGGCTGGCGTTCCAATAGACTCGACCAGTTCTCATTCAGTTGGGCCAGTAGCATGTTTACCTCGGAAGAATAATGAGTCGAGTCATCCCACTTGCCGACCATTTAGCGCCCGACACGATTATGAAATTGGAGTGCGCTGCCAAGATGCGTTTCGACGATGCTCAGAAGCTGAATTCACAGGGTCACCTGCTTGCCGCAGTTTATCTATTCGGTTACAGCGTCGAAATGTACCTTACCGCCGCTTATTTTCGGAGCAGCGGATTCTCATCCAACTCGCCAATCGACCGTGATATTCGACGACGCCGAATGGCTCAGGCGCGGCAGATCACGGTAACTTCGGGCCAGCAGCTTATGAACGCCGATCCACACCCGCTCGTAGGATGGGCACGTTTCCTGGAATGGCAGCGGCTTGCTCGCGGAAACCTTGCGCCCAACGAATCGCGGCGTCTGAAGGAGGCGATCGTCAATGCAGAATTGGTTTACAAACATTGGCGCCCGGAACTACGATATAAAGTGACAAACGTCTCACCAAATCAGCTCGCCGAGGTACGAACGGCGGCCACTTGGTTTGTTGAATGCTGCGGCCGTCTTTAACGGATGAGGAGGATTGACATGCCGATAATCCGAGGCGAACGTACTGGAGCCACTCTCACGACGGAGCGCCGCGACGCGCTACATCGACGACTTGAAGCGGAATTCGCCGGGGAATCCTCGCCCGGTGGTCCCGTGATCTTCGAGATACCGATCGACGGAACGGATCGACTTGACATCCTTGTCGTCTGGCCGGAATTCGATGGTCTCCGTTCCGAGGAGCGCACCCAACTCATTTTCGGTGCCTATCCTGGCGATCGAGGACGAATCGCACAGTTCCTTGGAGTAACTTACGCCGAGGTGCTGGAGCAGAATCTACTGCCGTACGCCGTTATCCCAATGGCGCGGCGCGGCGAGGCTGACGATGCTAAGCTGCGGGCAGCAATGCTTGAAGAAGGTGGCTTGATACTTCCGGGGGACAGAATCGATCTGCGATTCCCGACGATGGCGATGGCCCAATCCGCCCATCGGCGTCTGTGCGAAAAAATGCCAAACGGATATTGGTCGATGTCGATCCCGCCGTGGGGTAGCAGTAGCACGAGCACTACTACCACGACAACGATGCCGCCTTCATCGGTGTGAACGGCTTATCCGAACCTGTTCTGGACGTAAATCGTGGTTCGTCCATAGCACTTCGATCCGACTCCCCTTCGTGGCATGGTTTGTGCGCGGCTGGCATTTGAACTTGCGCCACTTCGGTGCGGGATAAAGATCGTTCAGCAGGTCGCAGTCGTAGTTGGACAACGCGACTCGTCCCATAACGTTGTTCAGCACTGCGGCAAGTTCGACGTGCTCTTCATCCGTCATCTCGTGCCGGTACGCTTTTGAATCGCCGCGCGTCGAATGCACGTACGGCGGGTCGCAATAGAAGAGCGTCTTCGGCGAGTCGTAGAGGCGAATCACGTCCGCCGCCGGCCGGTTCTCGATTTGCACGCGGATCAACCGCTCCGCAATCACGGGGAGCATTTCGACGCCACCCAACCAACGGCTAATAACACCGCTCATCCCCGCTCGGCTTGTCTCTTTGCAATTTGCCCAGCGGCCGATCGTGGCCGTCTGGGCCAAGCCAGTTCGCACCTGGCGAGCGCGAATGTAGAACCGCCGCGCGCGTTCCAGCGGCGGCAAGTTCGGATCGAGCGTGCATGCGAGTCCAAACTCTTCGCGCGAAAACGGCGTGAGCGCGATTGCCCGCGTCAGTTGTTCCCCATTCTCGCGAAGAACGCTGAAGAAGTTGCAAACTTCGCCGTCGAGATCGTTGTACGTTTCGACGGGGGAAGGCTCGCGGTTCAACAGCACCGCCGCCGAACCTGCGAACGGCTCGCAATAGTGATGGCATTCGGGCAACAGCGGCAGCAACCAATCCAAGTGCGAAAACTTCCCGCCATACCAGCCGAACAAAATCAGCTTCCGCGAGCGCATCAGCCGCGAAATCGCCGGCGCCTTGCCATTTCGGGTCTTGGCCGATGACTTCATCATGTGGGATATTCTTGGAGATAGGTTTGAGCCAAAGTATCGTGCCTGTGCAATTCGTACAAGCGTCCAGACCTCGCTGATTTCGACGACCGATATGGCTGCCCACCCGTTACTGAGGGCGATATACTGGCCCGATGCAGGATTTCCGTGACGTCGACCCCCGTGAGTTGCGAGTTCCGCCCTCGCGCCGCCAAGGAGCGGACCCAGCCAAGCTCGCCCGGCAAATTGCGCTGTTCGGACGGTCCTCCACGGGGATCCCCGCGCCGTGGGTATACGAAGGGGCGGACGGCGTGCTGATGCTGTATAATGGTGTTACGCGAGCAACTCGCCTAGCAACACTTGTGGCCGGCGCCTTAATCCGAGTTGAAGTCATCGGCAAACTTCCGAGGGCATTTGCCGGCGAGCCGAAGATTGGAGACTTGCTCCCATGACTGATTCGCAACGAGGTGCGTTGGCCGTGTTGGCCGAGGTGTGCGACTTGTCGCCGGATGTTCGGCTCGGGCAATTATTCGCTCACGTCGGGTTTTTGGCGGAATGCACGATCGGCAAGGGACTCGGTTATATCGACGACGATGAACTCGTTGCGGTGCTATACCGTCACAAAGCAGAACTCGTCGCGCGGTTGCAAGGCACACCGAACGACGTGCTTTCGCCGATATCCGTCTCCGGCAGTCCGATGCTTCCCGAGACTACTCAAGCGACCGAGCGTCGCAGTTAACGCCCGTTGGCTGTTCCCTTGGGACTGTCAGCAACAGTCGGCGTCGCGCCCCGTTCGGCAATCTGATCGCGGATCGATTGGCTCAAGATGATTGGGTCGCTGTTGCCGCTCGCCAGTTCTATCTCGACCGCATGGCAGCGGACTTTGTGCCCGACGAAGTCGAGTTCCTTCGGTTCCATCGTGCGGCAGATATCCATCGCCAGCGGGCAGCGCGGGTGGAACCGGCAGCCGGAAGGCGGATTGATCGGACTGGGCACATCCCCTTCCAACAGAATCCGCTTTCGCGTGCGGGTTGGGTCCATCGTGGGGACCGACGAGAGGAGCGCGTGCGTGTAAGGGTGCAGCGGATGGCGATAAAGATCGAGGCTCTTGCCCGTTTCGACGATCTCGCCCAAGTACATCACCGCCACGCGGTCCGAGATGTATTCCACGACCGACAGATCGTGCGAAATGAAGAGATAAGTGAGTCGGAACTTATCGCGCAGCTCGACGAGCAGATTGATGATCTGCGACTGGATCGAGACATCGAGCGCCGAGATCGGCTCGTCGAGCACCATGAATCGCGGCCGCAGGGCCAGCGCCCGGGCGATCCCGATTCGCTGTCGCTGTCCGCCGGAGAATTCGTGCGGGTAGCGATTCAGATAACGCGGATCGAGGCCGACCTGCTCGAGCGTCTCGCGCACCTTGGCGAGCCGCTCTGGTTTATTGCCCAGGCCGTGGATGATCAGCCCCTCTTCGACGATCCCTTGCACGGTCATCCGCGGATTGAGCGAGCCGAACGGGTCTTGGAAGACGATCTGCAAATCCTGCCGCAGCTCGCGGAGCGCATTGCCGCGGACCTCGGTCACGTCGCGCCCCTCGTAGAGAATCCTTCCGGCGGTCGGCTCCAACAGCCGCAACAGCGTGCGCCCGGCGGTTGTCTTCCCGCAGCCCGTCTCGCCGACCAGCCCAAGCGTTTCTCCTTCCGCAATCTGAAACGAAACATCATCCACCGCGCGCACGAATCCCACCGTCCGCGAGAACAATCCCCGCCGCACTGGAAAAAACTGCTTCAGGTTACGGACTTCAATGAGCGGCTGATTCACGCGACAATCTGCCTTACGGTTTTTAACTCAATGAAACCTGGTCCGAGTTCTCGATGCACTTCAATCGCGGCCCGTATGATCCGCGTTGCCAGTTCCTCGTCAGCTTCCGGAATCGGATCATATTCCATCTTCACTTCCCTTCGTGTTCTTGGTGCCCTTTGTGGTAAAAAAATCGTCACGTCGATTTCATTCATATCTCGCGTTTACGAAGTCGAGTTCTCCCGCGAAGTGGCAGCGGGCGAAGTGGCCGGGGGCGATCTCGCGCAGCGCCGGCTCATCGGCCGTGCATTGCGGCTCCTTCTTGAACGGGCATCGCGGATGGAATTTGCAGCCCGAGGGAAAATGCAGCGGGCTGGGGACCATGCCCTTGATCGTGCTGAGCCGCTCGCTCTTCGGCTTCCCGGGCTCGGGACGCGATTGAAACAGCCCGGCCGTGTACGGATGCAGCGGCCGGGTGAATAGCTCGCGGACCGGAGCATATTCAACGACCTTCGAGGCATACATCACGGCCACGTCGTCGGCCATCTCGGCCACGATCCCCAGATCGTGCGTGATGATCAGGATCGACATGCCCAGTTCACTTTGCAACTGCCGGAGCAGATCGAGAATCTGGGCTTGGATCGTCACGTCGAGGGCGGTGGTCGGCTCGTCGGCGATGAGCAGGCTCGGCCGGCAAGAGAGAGCCATGGCGATCATCACCCGCTGCCGCATCCCGCCCGACATCTGGTGCGGATACTCATCCACCCGCCGCTCGGCCACCGGAATCCGCACTTTGCGAAGCAGCTCGATCGTGCGATGGCGAGCCTCCGCCTTGCCGACCCGCTGATGGAGCCGGATCGCCTCTCCGATCTGCTGCCCGATGGTGAAGACCGGGTTGAGCGAAGTCATCGGCTCCTGAAAGATCATGGAAATCCGCGCCCCACGAATGCGGCGCATCGCCGGCTCAGGCAATTCATTGAGCGTGACCGTCTTGCCGTTGTCGTACATCGTGATTCGCCCGCCGGCGATTCGGCCCGGCGCAGAAATCAATCGAATGATCGACAGTGCCGTGACCGATTTGCCGCAGCCGCTTTCTCCGACCAGACCGAGCGTCTTGCCGCGCGGGATGGCAAGCGAGACGTCATCGACCGCCTTGACCACACCTTCGTCGGTGTAGAAGTAGGTCTTGAGGTTCTGGATGTCGAGGAGAGGAGGCAATGAGAGGCTGGGGACTGGGGGCTGGGCACTGGGGACTGGGAAACGGCAGGCGGTGGGGCACGCAGTGCATGCCGGGCGGTGCGGCAGCGGTCAAATTCGTAGCCGCGGGTCCATGGCGTCGCGCAGGCCGGTGCCGATGAGGTTAAACGTGGTGACGGTGATGAAAATGGCGACCGATGGCACGACGACGAGCCACCAGTTTTGATAGTTGTCGTGGGCGATGTTCAAAAGGCCTCCCCAGCTCGGCGCTGGTGGCCGCACGCCGAAGCCGAGCAAGCTCAGGCCCGCCTCGGTAATAATTGCCCCAGCAATCCCAAACGGAATCGACACCAGCACTGGAGACAGGGAATTCTTAAGGATGTGTCGAAACAAGATGCGCGTATGCGATGCGCCGAGCGCTTGGGCCGCTAGAGTGTAATCCAGTGAGCGTTGCTTGAGAACTTCGCCGCGAACCAGTCGGGCGACGCCGGTCCAGCCCGTGCCTCCAAGCACGGCCATGATCACGAAGATGCCTTGGCCGACCAGCGCCACGATCGTCAGAATCAGAAAAAATGTCGGAAACAGAAGCACGATTTCAATGATTCGCGAGATCACCATATCGATCACGCCGCCGAAGTATCCGGCCAGAGACCCGACGATTACTCCAATCACGATGTAAATGCTTACCGTGACGAGGCCGACCGTCATCGAAATCCGCGTGCCGTAGATCATGCGCGCTAGCACGTCTTGCCCCGTGTCGACTGTTCCCAGCAGGTGCGCATAGGCTTGGTTGGACTTGGTCATTTCCTTTTCGTCGACGCGAAATCCGGGGGGTTGGAATCGCGAAGGCGTGTCTTGCTCCGTGGGGCCGAAGGGCACGAGCGCAAAGGCGCCGTAGTTCGCGCCATGCGATTTGAACTGTTCTTCCGGAAAATCGCGCGAGGCATAAGAATTTTCCGGCCCGACGCCTGGAATCGAAAACACAACGATCAGCGCCGCCAGAATCGCCAGGAATTCAACCGCGAAAAGTCCCAATCTGCGCCGGCCAGGAATCCCTTGCGACCTGGACCAATAGCTCGTGAATAGGGCGAGACCACCCCAAGGCACCAATCCAACGAGCGCCATGTTGAAGAAGAAATCGACTGGCTCCTCGGGATGAAACAGCCATTGAAACCAAGGGTAGATCGTCTCGCTGCCCTCGTGAAACACGAAGGGCACATTCGAGGCCAACAGCGGCGCGAAGATGGCGATCAGGAACAGCCCAACCATCAACCAGAGCGAGAAGTAGGCCGGGCGATTCTTCTTGAATTGCCGCCAGACGATATCGAGATAGGCGTCGCCATCGTGAGGCGATAATGCAACAGGCGTATCGCTTGCCGGTGCTGCCGCAGTCACGATGTCCGGTTCGACGCTCATGCTGCCTTCCCCCGCCCAGCGAAGCTGATCCGCGGATCGACAAGAACATACAAGATGTCGGTGATCAGGAAGCTCACGAGTGTCACGATCGCCTCGACGTACAAGAGGGCCATCTGCGTCGGAAAATCCTTTTGCAGAATGGAACTCCAACCGAGCCGTCCCAAGCCAGGAATGTCGAACAAATACTCGATCAAAACAGCGCCCCCGAGCATCGCCGGCAAGAAGCTTGAGAATAGCGTGAGGATTGGTATCAGCCCGTTTCGCAGGGCATGCTTGAGAATCACCTTGTGTTCAGGCAACCCTTTTGCCCGAGCGGTGCGGATATAATCCTGGTTAATGACGTCCAGGATGCTCGAGCGCGAATACATCGCGATCGCCGCCAACGAAAACAAAGACAAGCAAACGACCGGCAGAAAGGCATGCCAGAGGTAATCACTCAAATACGCCAGGAAGGGCAAGTTCTGGGCTTCGTCCGAGTGCAGGCCTAGCATTGGAAACCATTTGAAGTAATCCCCATAACAAAAGAAGACGAGAAACAGCATTCCCGCGACAAACCCCGGTATTGAATAGAGTAGAAACAACCCGAGCGAAATGCTCCGATCGGTCCAGCCGTTGCGAAACACGCCGCATAGGATTCCCAAGGGCACGGCGACGATGTAGATCAGCAATTCCGAGATGAAGATCAGCGGTGCGGACACGAGGAACGCCTGCCAGATCAGGCCGCTCACCGGTTCGCGAGTCCGCAGGGCCGAGCGGCCGAAGTTGAAAGTCACCAGCCGAACGATCATGTGGCCGTACTGCGTGTCGGAGACGATGTACCAGATTTTGGCCAAGCCGCTTGGTTCGTATTCAGCCTGGTGAATCTGGTAGTATTCGAGCCAGTCGGCGGCGGCTTCATCGACGTCGGCCGCCGCCGCGTCAGTTGGGACGTCGAGCCTGAGCGGTTCGGCAAACATGCGCTTCAAAAAAACCGACGCGACGAACTTTTCCTCCAAGGGTGTCGCCTCGTCCAACAGTTTCTCGGCGAAGAATCGCGGTGCCACGTCGGCATAGTCGCCGTTGACGATCTCCTCGAGGCCCGGATCGACCTTGTCGCGCGCGGCTGACATCTCCTTCAACTTGGCGTCCAAGTATTTCCGCGCTTCGGCATCAACCTGCGGCAAGCTGGCCTTGCGACGCTCCCACCAGAGCCGCCAGGCGCCAGTGACGGCGGGGGTCTCCGCCTCGCTCGGATGGATCGAATAGGTGAACACGAACGGATCGACGACCATCGCATTGAGACATCGAATCGCACCGATTTTGAGCTTCGCGTCCGACTTGGGATCGCGCACGATGTCGACTGCGGCGGGCACCGCGTTCTGCCCCCGATCTTCGCAAAAAACGAGCGTGAAATAGTCGATCGACTTGGCTAACAATTCCCAGCGCTCGGGGTCCTTCAGTCGATCCTCGAACTCGGGAATTCCGAGTGATCGCAAATAAGCCAGTTTTTCTCCGGTCTGCGGCTCATTGGGATTCTTGGCCAATTCCGGTAATTCACTCTGAATCTCGGCCACCGTTCGCGCCCGATAGTAAGCCGCCCAATGAACGGCAGTCGAATAATCCTTGAAGTAGCGGAAGTTAAGGACGTACGGCTTATCGAGGTAAAGGTCGCGCTTTTGAATCAAGTAGGCCTCGCGTGTGCCCGTCGATTGCCCCGCCGCGCCGCCGCTGAGTTGAGCCAGCAGCGGATCGCCCGGCGCCAACTGCATGATGCAAAACGAGACCACCGTGACGCCGAACAGCGTCGGGATCATGATCAGCAGCCGGCGGAGGATGTACGTCAGCATGAGGGGCCAACCGACAAAGTACGAAGGGCAAAGTACGAAGGACGAAACGAAGCCAGCCAGGGCTGGCAAACGATGATGCGATCGCTGCCACCGTTTCGAACTTCGAACTTCGTACTTTGCACTTGCTTAGGGCCCAAGCACGCGCGGTGTTTTGGCGTACCACTCGCGCGTGTCGACGCAAGGGCGGATCGGGTAGAACTTCACATTCTCGATCCGCGCGTTATAGCCGGCCGTCTCCAGGTCCATGAACAAGAACGTGTAGGGCTGATCTTCGTAGATCAGGCGATGAATCTTGTGGTAGATTTCGATCTGCTTGTCAGGGCTCATCGTCACTCGCAATTGCTCGATCAGCTTGTCCACTTCGGGATTCTGGTAGCCGATGGAATTCGAGCTTTCCGGCAAATCGGCTTGGCTGCCGTGCCAGATTTGAAATGGATCATCCTTCCAATCCATAACCCAGCCTAGAATGCAGGCGTCGAAGTCTTTCTTGCGCAGCTTCTGCAGCATCAGCGCCCAATTGGTTGACGAAATCCCGACGTCCACTCCGATCTTGCGACAATTCTCCTTGACGATCGTGGCTATGCTCGTGTAGCTGGGACTATCCGAGTAGATCATCAAATCGAACTTGGCCTCCACCTTCTTGCCGTTGACCATCTTGCTACGGAGAGAAGCGCCCTCTTCCATTTTCCAGCCCGCCTCGTCCAATAGTTTCCGCGCCTTGTCGAGATCGTAGTCGATCAACGGCAATGATTTGTCGTTGGACTTGCTGTCAGGGAGGAAAGGGCCTGTCAACCGAACGGCCAAGCCGTGATAGATATTGGCAATAATCTCGTCCAATGGGATGGCGTGGCCGATCGCCCAGCGGACCTTCTGGTCCTTGAAAAAGTCACGCTTCAGGTTGTAACCCAAATAACGATACGAGGGGTACTTGAGTTTCGCAAGAATGACTTTCTTCGCCTCCACATTGGGATGCGATTGGCTTTGAAGGTACAGATCTTTCTCCGGGATTGGGTTCCAGTCCAGCTCACCTTGGAGCATCTGCTGTACAGCCGTGTTGGGGTTCTTAATATGACGATAGATCAGGCGGCTAAAGTAGTATGGCTCTCCCCAGTAATCGGGGTTGCGCTCCAAGACGAGCCGCTGCTCCTTGGTCCATTCCTTGAACATCATCGGCCCAGTGCCGCACATCGCCCGATTCGCCCAATGGTTGTTGAAGCCATCGGCGAATTCCTTGGACGAGAAATCGAACGAGATCGGGTCTCCCTTTTCGTCCACCGAGAAGACGTGCCGCGGCATGATGAAGACACGAAGGGTGAAATCGTCCGCCAAGAAATACGGCTTCGTCCACTTGACCTTTACCGTGTACTTATCGCCGCGCACCAAGGAGACCTTGATCTTATACCGTTCCGACTCTTGCTTGGCCGACGGATCCTCGTAGTAGCTCCGCAAATGAGCAGCTTCGATATTCTTGTTGAGGATGCAATCGAAAGTGAACTTTACGTCGCGAGCAGTGAATTCCGTCGCCGGAAGTTTCTTGCCGCTGGGCAGCGTGATCGGATGCCACTTCACTCCTTTGCGGAGATGAATCGTATATTCAAGCGTCTTCGGATCGAACTCCCAGGATTCCGCCAACGCCGGTTCCCATTCGTCCGGATTGTCGTACTTGCGGTCGGCCAAGTAGTCGTAGACTAACCGTTGAAACGCCTCGCTTACGTTGTCGTTGGCGGTGAGTGGGTTCACCGTGTCCGGATCGTCGGCATAGGAGAGCAGTAGCGTATCGGAGGCCGCCGGCGGTTTGCCACCGCGAGTAATTCCCGGAGTGATGACCCGTTTGACAGGGACCGCCGCTTGCGGCTCGTCGGACGATGAATCTGCCGTCGCATCGTTCGCCCCGCGGACGTGACCAATGGCGATGACGACTCCCGCAGTCAAAATCGAACCGATCAACCAACGGCGGAGATTCATATTGGTCACTTAATGAGTTTGAGGCCGGCGACCCGTGGCTCGCCGAATGCTGATCGGATCGATCGAGCGCGGACTCCAAAATCTAGTACGGAAAGAGGCCGTCGCGGGTCCAAAACCTCGGATTCGTCCGACAGGCAAGCGTGTGGCAACTGGATGCTATGCAATGCTTTGGGTCTCGTCAAGCAGCAGTCGCGAGGGTTGGGCTCGACGAGTTGCCGATTGAATTGGTAGCGTGGCCGACGCTGCTAGCGTCGGAAGGAAGACGCTAGCAGCGTCCGCCATGATCAACCTGCAAACCGCGCCGTATTGCCAAATTCGTCCGCAAACCTCTGTTGCGTGGCTTGCCGCGAGTTTGTACTCTTCCACGACGGTTAAGAGGGCGCGGCGGCGCTGACCCGTAAACGCGGCGTCTAGCCGCGTTTTTGACAGCGGCGAGACGCCGCTTCTACTTTCTCGCACTCGCGCAGGAGGGATCCATGCGAGCATTCGGCTTCGCGGCGGCTCGGGCGGCGATGATTGCCGCGGTACTGTTCGGCCTTGGATCGGTCGCCCGGCGACCTCTCGGACTCTCAGCGGCCTCTGGCCAAGAGCCCCAATGGATTTGGTCCCCGGCCGTTGAAGGCCAGAAACCGGCCGGCGGAACATGCTATTTCCGCCGCAGCTTCGACATGGCCCAGCCCGAGATCGGCGAGGTGCAAGTCGCCGCCGACGAGTCGTATGAACTCTATGTGAACGGCCACAAGGCGGGCGAGGGGAAAAACTGGCGCGTGATGGACATTCACGACATCACGAAGTATCTCGTCACCGGCCGCAACGCCGTGGGCATCAAGGTCACCAAGAGCGGTAGTGGTTCGGCCGGACTCGCCGCCCGAGTGCTCGTCAAAAGCGCCGGCGACACATACGTCGGCTATTTCACCAACGACAAATGGAAATCGAGCCAGAAGGAATTCCAGCAATGGACCCTGGTGCGATTCAACGACTCGCAATGGCTCGCCGCCCATGTGATCGGGCAACTTGGCGTCGCGAAGCCGTGGCTCGATGAAGTGCAGATGGCGGGCGGCAGCGTTTCGGGGCGATTCAACATCTCGAAGGAATTTCGCGTCGAGCCGGTTGCCGATCCGCAGGAGACTGGCTCGCTGCTGACAATGGCGTTTAACGAGTTCGGCGAAATCCTCGCCTCTCGCGAAGGTGGCCCGTTGCTCTTGCTCCGCGCCGCCAAGAAAGACGGCCTGCCGAACAAAGCCTCGATTTATTGCGATCGCGTCACGAACATTCAAGGCATTCTGCCCCTCAACGGGCAAGTATTCGTCGTCGGCGCCGGGCCGGATGGGACCGGGCTATACCGAATTTCGGACGCGGACGACAAGACGGACGATGCCAAAGCCGAGCCCGACGACAAACTCACGGACGGCAAGCAAACTGATTCAAAACCGGCGCCCGGCAAACACGTTGAGCTGTTGATCAAGTTCGCGGGCGAGATGAGCGAGCATGGCCCACACGTGCCGATTCTTGGTCCCGACGGTTTGATTTACGTGTTGATCGGTGACCACACGACGCCAGTGAAGCCGGAAGACGCGAACAGCCCGCACCATCATTACTACGAAGGGGACCTGATCACTCCGCGCTACGAAGATCCGAACGGCTACGGCGTCGGCGTCAAGGCGCCTGGCGGGAGAATCCTCCGCACCGACACCACCGGCAGTGTGGTCGAAATCTTCGCCGGGGGCTTCCGTAATCCGTACGGATTCACCTTCAATCGCGGCGGCGAACTCTTCACCGACGATTCCGACATGGAATGGGACGTCGGTCTCCCCTGGTATCGACCGACGCGTGTGCTACACGTCGTCCCCGGCGGCGAATATGGCTGGCGGAGCGGCTGGGCGGTTTGGCCGAGCTATTTCTTCGATAGCCTGCCTTCGATTCTCGATACGGGGCGTGGCTCGCCGACTGGGATGGTCACCTACGATCACGTCATGTTCCCGCGGCGGTTTCACGATTCGCTGTTCATCGGCGATTGGGCGAAGGGGCGGATTCTCAACGTCCGGCTCAAGCCCGCTGGCGCGAGCTACGCCGCCACGACGAGCGTGTTTCTCGAAGGTAAGCCGCTCAATGTCACCGGATTGGCAGTCGGACCGGACGGCTGGCTCTATTTCTGCACCGGCGGCCGCGGCACCGAGGGTGGCGTCTACCGGGTCGTCTGGAACGGCACGGTGCCGGCGGAAATGACCAAATTCGGCGACGGCGTCGAGGGGGCGATTCGTCAGCCGCAGCTCGACAGCGCCTGGACCCGCCAGCGGATCGCCACGATCAAGCAGCAACTCGGCGACAAATGGGACAAGCAGATCGCCGCGATCGCCGAGAATCCGAAGATAGCCGTCGAATCGCGGTTGCGAGCGCTGGAGTTGATGCAACTGGTCGGGCCGTTCCCGTCGCAGGCCGAATTGATGCGGCTATCGCGCGACACCGACGTTCAAATCCGCGCTAAGATCGCTTATTTAATGGGGCTGCATTCCGACGAAAGCACCGAAACCCGCTTGATCGAACTCTTGCACGACGCCGATGCGCTCGTCGAGCGAATGGCGTGCGAGGCGCTCGTCCGAGCCGGGCACAAGGCGACTTGGAAGCAGCTTGCGCCGCTCTTGAAATCAAATGATCGCTACGTCGTCTGGGCGGCGACTCGGGCGCTCGAGCAAGTGCCTAAGGAGAGTTGGCAGGAACAGGCGCTCAAGGCCGAGAATCCGCGGCAATTCTTGCAAGGAGCGCTCGCGCTGCTGGTTGTCGATCCCGATCGGAAGGCTGCCGAAGCGATTCTCACACGGGTCGATGCGCTATTGGCCGGCTATCTTAGCGACCCCGACTTCCTGGATTTGCTACGCGTAACCGAGCTGGCGCTGGAGCGCGGCAAGGTCGCCGGCGACGACGTGCCCGAGCTGCGCAAGAAGCTGGCCAAGGAATATCCATCCAACGACCGCATCCAAAACCGCGAATTGATCCGGCTGCTGGCCTACCTGAACGATAACGGAGCGGCCCGGCGGATGATCCAACAGTTGCAAGCGGACGCGCCGCTGGAGGAAAAGCTCCACTTAGCCCTCTATGCCCGATTCATCCCCGATTGGACGACGAAACAAAAGCTCGCGCTGTTGAAGTTCTACGAATCGGCCCGCGACGGCGTCGGCGGCCATAGCTTCAGCGGCTATATCGAGAATGCCGCGCGCGATCTGTTCGCCGGCTTGAACGAAGACGAGCGAGCGCAAGTGCTGGCCGAGGGGACGAAATGGCCGAGTTCCGCGCTTTCCGTGCTGGCAAAACTGCCCGACAATCCGGGGGCGGAGACCTTGGCTCAGCTTCAAGCGCTCGACCGGCAGCTTGTCGGAATGGACGGCGAACCGGCGCGCAAGCTGGGGATCGGCATCGTCGCCGTGCTCGGGCATAGCGGCGATTCGCAGGCGATGGCTTATTTGCGCGATACCTATGAAAAGGATCCGGATCGCCGCGGCTATATCGCCATGGCCTTGGCCGAGCATCCCGAGGGAGAGAATTGGCCGATCCTGATCCGATCGCTGCCGATCGTGGACGGCTCGTTCGCGCAGCAGGTGCTCGTCAAGTTGGCGACGGTGGATCAGGCGCCGGACTCGCCGGAGCCGTATCGCCAGGTGATTCTGCGCGGCTTGAAATTGCAGGAGAACGGCGGACCGCTCGCCGTTGCGCTGTTGGAGAAATGGGTCGGCAAGAAGATGGGCGAGCCCGACGCGAAGTGGGACGCATCCCTGGCGGCATGGCAGAAATGGTTTACGGAGACCTATCCCGACCAGCCCGAGGCCAAGCTGCCCGAGGATTCCGCGAGCAATCGCTGGACGTACGACGAGCTGTTTAGCTTCCTCAATTCGAAAGAGGCGGCCAAAGGAAGCGCACAGCGCGGGGCCGCCGTGTTTACCAAGGCCCAGTGCATCAAGTGCCATCGGTTCGGCGAACGCGGCGAGGGAGTTGGACCGGACCTAACGACCGTCAGCCGCCGCTTTCAAAAGAAAGAAATCCTCGAATCGATCCTCTATCCATCGCAGGTGATCTCGGATCAATACGCCAGCAAGTCGGTGCTGCGAACGGACGGCCGGACGGAGTGGGGCATCGTCGCCCCGCAAGCCGATGGCTCCGTCATCGTGCTGCAATCCGACGCCACGAAGGTCCGCATCCCGAAGGACGAAATCGACACGATCACTCCGATCAAGAAATCGGCGATGCCCGAGGGGCTGCTCAATCCGCTCTCACTGGAAGAGATCGCTGATCTGTTCACGTATCTCAATCAATCGCCGGAGCCGCAGGTGAGCCAAGGGCGAGGAGGCAGCGGGCAGGAAGCAGGAGGCAGGAGGCAGTAGGGCGACCTCATGCGGTGATCTCGCGCATGATTTCATCTGCCGTAGTTGGCCGGCAGCTACCTGCCGCGAAATCTTCCCGTGCTTCCTGCACGTCAGCCGTGACTCGCTTGCGCCCTTGCTCGGCCAAGCGGCGGCGAGTGACGAATATCAACATCTCTTGCTCGTCAGCGGAAAGATGATCCACCGCTTCCAATACCTCTGCGAACGGCAACGCTGATGCCACGTTTGATCTCCTAAGTCATTTGCTCGAATGGACGACAAATTTACATTATTTCACGCGCCCTTCCGCATTCCAAGTGGCTTCAGCTCGAGTGGCACGCCCCCGCTACCCCTGGCCTTTGGCCCCTGGCCCCTGGCCCCGGTATTTCCGGCTGGCTTCTTCTAGCGTACGGCGTTCGTCGGCGGTGAGGCTGGACTCGCCTTCGCGGGTGATCTTGCTCAGGATCTGATCGACCCGTTGCTGCAACTGCGGATCGTCGCGGGCATCGCGATCATCGCCGCGATGAACCCGGAATTTCGGGCGGCGGAACGTTTGAGTAATCCAGCGTCCCGGCCAGAGCGAAAACAAGGTCCAATGGCTTTGGCAATAGATGTAGCCAAATGCGGCGCCCGCCAAATGGGCAGTGTTCGCCACATGTTCGCCCGTTAGCTCGAAACGCCCAGTCGCCCCGGCGACATCGATCGCGATGAATATGATGCCGGCCACCCAGGCCGGTGCTGGAATGAAAAGGAAGAGCAAAAGCATCCGGTTCGGGTAATGAAGGATATAGATCATCGTGATCCCGACGACTGCGCCCGATGCGCCATAGACGCCCGATGCATGATCGCGCAACAGCATGTTGAGAACGACCCATGCCAGCCCAGACAGGACGATTAGGCTCAAGTAGAGGCGATAGAACTCGTTCTTGCCGTAAATGCCCTCCACGTCTCGGCCGAACATCCACAGGCCAAACATATTCATAAGGATGTGCATCTGTCCGTAAGGGTCATGCACGAAGCCGTATGTTACGAGTTGCCACGCCTGCAAAGGATGTCGGAACAAATCCGCCGAGAGAGCCAAACGGTTGGCGAGCCAATGGTCCGGCGTGAATATATCGGCCACGTAGACAACCGCGTTGATCACGATCAACGTCGTCACGGCCGACCAATCGCCGATGCCGGAGTGACGCGGCTCGTTGCGGTAGTAATCGCGATCGTAGATGCCCATGCGTCGGTGGTCAGAGTTTGGAGATCGAAGGGGGCGAAGCAAGAAGGATATAGTTTCAACGAGCGATGCTCACTAATCCTACCGCCAAAACGCCCGTCGAGACAATCGCATGACAAACGGCTGGCGGGCGACCGCCGGCTCGCCGTTGCCGACGGACGCGGAACTGCTTACAGTAAACGCACTTCAACTCGAACCGGTCCTCCCGCCGAAAGCGCTCGCATGACCCGAATCACCTTCCACGGCGCCGCCGAAACCGTCACCGGCAGCAAGTATCTGCTCGAAGCCGAGCAGGGCCGGGTGCTGATCGATTGCGGGCTGTTTCAAGGCCTGAAGCCGCTGCGATTGAAGAATTGGGAGCCGCTGCCATTCGCGCCGTCGAGCGTCCAAGCGATCGTGCTCACGCACGCCCATATCGATCACGTCGGCTATTTGCCTCGGTTCGTGCGCGACGGCTATCGCGGACCGGTTTATTGCACGCCGCCCACTGCAGAGCTGGCTGAATTGGTCCTTTACGATTGCGCCAAAAACTCGGAAGAAGACGCCGATTATGCCAACCAGCAGGGATTCTCGAAGCACAAGCCGGCGCTGCCGCTGTATAACGCAGCCAACGTGTCGCAGGCGATCAAGCTGCTTCGCCCGACCGCGCGCGAAACCTGGTTTTCCCCCGCCGAGCCGATCTGGACCCGCTACCACGACAGCGGGCATCTCCTGGGAGCCTCGATGATCGAGGTCGAGATTCGCAGCGGGCCTAAGCCGCTACGGATTCTGTTCTCCGGCGACGTGGGCCGCTATCACGCGCCGCTTTATCACGATCCGGTGTCGCCCCCCGCTTGCGATTATCTGATCTGCGAAAGCACCTATGGCGACCGCGACCATCCGCCCGGCAATACGCTCGACCAATTGTGCGATGTCATGAAGACCGCTATCGCTCGGGGTGGCGTGATGCTCGTGGCCGCGTTCGCCATCGGCCGGGCCCAACAGTTGATCTATCTATTGCGAGAGTTGATCGAGCAGAAGCGGATTCCCGAGATTCCGATCTATCTCGACAGCCCGATGGCCGTGAACAGCACGACGATTTATTGCAAGTACGCGGCCGAGCATGAGATTTCGATGGACGATCTGACTGGAGTTGAGTGCGCCTTGTATGGCCGCAATGTGCGTCTGACGCGGACGGTCGACGAATCGAAACAGATCAATCTGGTCAACGGGCCGGCGGTGATTATTTCCTCGGCCGGGATGATGACCGGCGGGCGGATTTTGCATCATCTCGAACAGCGCGCCGGCGATCCACGAAACACGATCATGCTCGGCGGTTACATGGCCGAAGGGACTCGCGGCCGAGCGCTCGAGGAGGGCGCGAAGTCGTTGCAAGTTTACGGCCGACAAGTGCCGGTGCGGGCCGAGGTCGCGCAGATCCCGGCATTGAGCGGCCACGCCGACCGGAGCGAACTGCTCCGCTGGCTTACGCCGCTTGCCACTCCACGGCAAACATTCCTCACGCACGGCGAAAAGCCGAGCGCCGAGGCCCTGGCCGCGCAAATCACCAAGACCCGCAGTTGGAACACGCTCGTGCCGCATCTCGGGCAAACCGTCGAATTGGCCAACAACCAATAACGGAGGTCGAAACATGTAGGGTGCGTCGAGCGAAGCGCTGACGCACCGTGTAGCAATGTGCGGTTGCCGCGGCAGGTTCCGGTGCGTCCGCGCGGAGGACCGCTTGACGCACCCTACGGACTACGGCTTGTTGACCTTTCTCCAATGAATGCTGACGAACTGAAAAACCTGGAGGCGATCTTACACTCGCCCAGCTATCGGCTGGCGGAGCAGGACACCGATTTTCTCCGCCGCCCGGAACTGCGCCCGGTGCGGCTGCAGCTTGAATTGCTCAAGCCGGAGACGATGCTCGAAGAGCAGCAGGTGCGGTCGACGATCGTCGTCTTCGGCAGCACGCAGATCATTGAGCGCGCGCGGGCGGTCGATCGTCTGGATCGCGCGCGGCAAGCATTGCAGGCCGATCCTCAAAGCGCGACGCTGGCCCGCGACGTCCGCCGTTGCGAGCGGTTATTGGCCAAGAGCGAGCATTACGATGCCGCCCGCGAGTTCGGGCGGATCGTTTCCTTTACATGCCAGATCGGCGGCGCGTGCGACTACGTCGTCGTCACCGGCGGCGGCCCGGGGATCATGGAAGCCGCCAATCGCGGCGCGCACGACACTGGCGCGAAATCCGTCGGCCTGAACATTCAGCTTCCGTCCGAGCAAGTGCCAAATCCCTATATCACTCCGGATCTGTGCTTTCAGTTTCACTATTTTGCCCTGCGGAAGATGCACTTTCTGCTGCGGGCGAAGGCACTGGTGGTCTTTCCCGGCGGATTCGGAACGCTCGACGAGCTGTTCGACGCTCTGACGCTCCGCCAGACCGGCCGAATGCAGAAGATTCCGATCGTGCTCTATCGTCGCGCGTATTGGGAGCAGGCCGTCGATTTCCAATTCTTGGCTGATGAAGGGGTCATCCATGACGCCGATCTCGATCTCTTCAGCTTCGCTGAGACGCCACAGGAAGCGTGGGAGACCATCCTGCGCTTTCATGGGGAGAGTTAGGGCGGGCGTCGGCACGCAAAATGTGTTCTGCCGACTAATACCTGCTCGTCCACTCGCTCCACTCGTCACGGTCGTCCTATTGGGTTATCATTAGACCAGAACATGTCACAATCTTAGGAAGCTCCGTGATTCTAGATAAACCGCGACCATCCGCCCCGCGATCGGTTGATGCCTCCAAGGGCACCTACGCCTTCGTCAGCCTCGGCTGTCCGAAGAACCTGATCGACAGCGAACGGATGCTCGGACTATTGCAGTTAGACGGCTATCGGCTGGTGCATGAGCCGGCCGGAGCGGATTTCGTGATTGTGAACACATGCGGGTTCATCGAACGAGCCAGGCAGGAATCGCTGGGCACGATCCACGAGATGCTCGAACTGAAGCGGAAGGGCGGCACGCGCGGCGTGATCGTCTCCGGCTGCCTGGCCGAGCGCGAGAAGGAAGCGCTATTGGTGTCGTGCCCCGAGATCGATCATTTGGTTGGAGTGTTCGGCCGCGAGGAAGTTACCAAAGTGGCCGATCGCCTATTGGGGCGGCTTGTGGAGCAGCGGACTGTGTTTCATCCGGCTCCATCGCGGCCGCTTTCCGATCGCTCGCGGCTGCGAATCACGCCGCGGCATTTCGCGTTCTTGAAAGTCTCCGAAGGGTGCGATCGGCTCTGCACGTTTTGCGCGATTCCCAAGATGCGAGGCAAACATGCCACCAAACCGATTGAAGAGGTGTTGGCGGAAGCCCGCGAATTAGTCGCCGACGGAGTTCGCGAACTGAACATCGTCGCTCAAGACACCACTTATTACGGGATGGACCTTTATGGCCGGCCGCGGCTGCCGGAGTTGCTCCACGAATTGAACCAAATCGAGGGGCTGGATTGGATTCGGCTGCTTTACCTCTACCCGATGTACTTCGGCGACGAGCTGATCGATACGCTCGCCACGAGCGATAAGATCCTGCCCTATCTCGACATCCCGCTCCAGCATATCAACGACACCATGCTTCGCCGGATGCAGCGCCGCGTGACGCGGGCGCAAACTGAGGAGCTGCTCGGCAAGCTCCGCGGGCGAATTCCCGATTTGGTGCTCCGCACGACCTTTATCACTGGATTTCCGGGCGAGACCGACGAACAATTCAGCGAGTTGTTGGAGTTCGTCCGTCAGCAGAGATTCGAGCGCGTCGGAGTGTTCACCTATTCGCTCGAGTCCGACACACCCGCCGCTCGGCTGCCGGATCATTTGCCCGAGGAAGTGAAAGCGTCGCGCCGTGAACAGTTGATGGAGGTACAGCAGGAGATCGCGTTCGCCTGGAATCAGGAGCAGATCGGCAAGCGGTGGGATGTTTTGCTCGATCGACGAGTGCCAGACGAACTGGATGCCTGGATTGGCCGGGCTTACGCCGATGCTCCGGATATCGACGGAGCGGTGTTCGTCACCGGGCGAAAACTCAGCGCTGGCCAAATCGTTCCGTGTGAGATTGTGGCCACCAGCGACTACGACCTGGTCGCGGTGGCAGTCGGAGATCCGTGGTAGAACGACGATGTCGGTCAGCACGCAAACAACGAAATTGAACTACGATCGGCGGACGGTGTTCAACGTCCCGAATCAGCTCACCAGCATTCGGCTGGTGCTGGCGATCGTGTTGTTCGCACTGATCGCTTACGAGCACTATCTGGCGGGGATGTGGGTCTTCATCGTGGCGGCCGGCACCGACTGGATCGACGGTTTTTACGCCCGCCGATACAACCAAGTGACGACGCTGGGGCGGATTCTCGATCCATTCGTCGATAAGATCATCATCTGCGGCACGTTCATCTTTCTGGCGGCGATTCCTTCTGTTGGGCCGCTTCTCGGGTCCGGCTTGACGCCGGCGATGGCCGTCGTCGTGGTGGGACGCGAGTTGCTGGTGACGGCGCTGCGCAGCTTTCTCGAGCAGCAGGGGGCCGATTTCAGCGCCACGCTTTCGGGCAAGCTCAAGATGGTGCTGCAATGCCTGGCGGCGGCCGTGAGTTTATATGCACTTTCATACGGCACACTCGTCCGCCCCGAATGGCTCCAAACGACGCTCGTGATCTCGATATGGTCCGCGGTCGCGCTGACGGTCATCTCCGGGGTGGCCTACGTCTTTGCGGCCATCAAGCTGCTCCGGCAATAGGTGGAGCGCGTCGGCCATGCCAGCGGACAATCTGCGGTTGTCGTCCCCGTTGCTCATCGCTGAACTTGTCCTATTCGCCAGTTCGCTGTGCGTTTGGGGGATCATTGTTCAACGATTGCGGCGCGGAGTGCCGGTCGTCGCTCATGAACCGCGACGTGCGGTCCCTTGGAAAGGCGTTGACTTAGCGTTCATCTTGTTGGCTTGGCTCTTGGTCGCGGTATTGGGTCAACAGGCATCCGTGCGATTGCAGGGAGACCAGCCACCGGCGGACGTGTCCGCGCCGGCTGACGCGACGCGTCCGGCTCCTGCCGCGAACGCCCTGAAAGAGAACCACGATGCAGCCGACAGGGTGCTTGGACCTCGGGATCTGGTTTTGAGCCTGATCGTTGAGTTGCTGTCGATCGGCATCGCGGCTGGATGGGTCATATTTCGGGTTCGCGCGACGCCGCTAGATATGGGATTCGATTTGTCGCGAATCGGCTCGGATCTGCTCCTAGGCGGGGCGACGTTTCTGGCAACCTTTCTGCCGGTGTCGCTGCTTCAAGAGTTCCTTACGACCGAGGTCCAACCCTACAATCATCCTCTGATCAAGGCCGTCGGGAATCGGCCCGATGGCTTAATGCTTGCTTTGGCGGGCGCGGTTGCTGTGCTGGTCGCGCCCCTGGCAGAGGAATTCTTTTTCCGCGTGCTAGTGCAGGGCTGTTTTGAAGCGGTC
>DASZFO010000202.1 GCA_035939775.1 Pirellulales bacterium
GCCGAGTTGGAAGGAGGCCGGCGGCTTGGGCACGAGCCGCTGGAGCGACGGGGCGCTGGTGGTCGAGCAGAGCGAATCCGTGCATGCCCAGTTGCTAGTATTCTGCGAGAAGCTGCGCATCGCCCGCGGCCTGCCGCTGCGGAGCAAGATCGATCCGGACCGCTTCCGTCTCGTGCCACGGACGGCCGCGGCCGCCAAAGCGCTCGCGCTTCCAGTCACCGCCGACTTCAATCGACCCGAGCCGCTCTCACGGGTCCTCGCCTACCTGCATGGATCGACCCATGTCACGCTATTGATCGACCAAGTGGCGTTGGCCGAGCAGCGGATGTCGGCCGAGACGGAAGCATTGCTCGCGGCCGATCGTCAGCCGCTCGGGCAAACGCTCACGGCGCTGGTCGAGCCGATGGACCTCACTTGGCGCGTCGTCGGCGAGAGGGCCGTCGAGATCACCACCCCTCAAGCGGCGGCCATGCATGCGGAAGTCGAGTTTTATCCGGCCGGCGAGTTACTAAGCGGCGAAACGAATGGACAAGCGCTCATCGCTCGAATCGAACGCGAGCTGGCCACAGCGGCTGGTTCCGAAGCGCCCGCCGCGCATCCGACGATCCGCTTCGACGCCGCGAGCCGCGCGCTCATCGTTCGGGCCCCGCAGAGTATGCAACTCCGGGTCGCCTCGATTCTAAACGGCTGGCATGTCGCGCGACAATAAAGTCCGTTGGACCTGACCGCGACGCTGGCAGCGTCGCCCACGCGGCCGACACTGCTAGCGTCGGCCTCACCCAGCGGAGTGAGGCTTTGGGGAATCCAGGCTGAATCTGCCAATTAACATGGCCGTGTCTTAAGTAACGGTTATGCCGAACCGATCAAAGGAAGGGGTCTTAACGGTCGTAACGGCAGTCCGCCTCGTCCGGCGGGCGCGAGATTGTCTCGGAAGCGCCAGGTGCATGGATGGATGACGAACTGATTCATTTCCGCCGCTACCGGTCGCGCAGGCTCGGGGGATGTATCGCGGCCTGCATCGTGCTTGCCGCAGTCACGGGCTGCACACATATCCAGTTGCGCAACAACGCTGTGAACCAGGCGGCCGCGGTCGGCGATTTCCATCAGCAGCAGGTGCTCGACAACCTGGCGATGTTCGCCCACGACATCAACTCATTCCCTCATTTCTCGTATCCGAATCAAAGCGGCGCGACTGTCACCGATCAAGGCGTCGCCGGCTTGACGCCGAACTGGGGCCGACCAATCACCTCGGGGGCGACCGCCGCCTCGCATCCGCCACGTTTCGGTGATTTCCTGCTTAGCTCGCTCGGGCTCAATATCAATGCCCAGCGGTCGGAGCAGGAAGGCTTCACGATCACTCCGATCAACGACCCGAAAAAGCTGGAGTTGATGCGCTGCGCCTATCAGCAGGCCGTGGCGGGCTGCGGGTGCGGCGTGATGTCGCGTAACTGCCCGGATTGCCAGGCCCGGCTCAACAGCTTTTATACCGGCGATCCCGAGGGGAAGATCAGTCAAAGCGGAGGCGGATCCGTCACCACCGACTGCCTCAAGGGAAAATGCTGGTTCCACGTCGGCTGCAAGAAGGACGTTCCCAAGGATTGCTGCTGCAATTACGTCGGGCATTACTGCGGCACTTATGTGTGGGTACTTCCCGATGGCCGCGATGATCTGACCAAGCTGACGCTCGTGATCCTCGATTTTGCCTTGAATGGTTCGCCGGTCAAGCGCAGCAAGGAGGTCGTCTACTATATCGATGAACTCGGCCTGCCGACGACGATCAGGGACTCCGTCGGCAAGGTGACTGCGCAGGTGGCCGTCACCGAGCACAACGAGAGCGTGCTGGCCTCGACGCCTCAGGACGCATTCAGGATCAAGCAAATCCTTGAGGGAGACCTTCAGAACATCCAAAAGCGACTGGCGGCCGCCACCGATCCGACCGAGCGGAAGGCTTACCTCGACGAGCAAGCGACCTTGGAACGGAAGCTCGAGTTCCTCGAGCAGCAGATCAAGGTCGGCACCCTCAAGGAAGAATACCTGCCCGGCTCGTTTGCCCCCAGCCCGCCCTTCTCCGTGATCCCCGGCCTGCAGCTCCAACAGAACACACTCGGCGCGCCGACGACGCTGCCGACGCCGTGATGTGCGGCGGGCCGAAAGAGAAGGTAGTCGGCAGGAGGCAGACGGCGATAGGTAGCCCCAGCCGCGTGTCTTCGACACCGCAGGCTCAGACCGGATGGACGGCGGGAAGGCCCTCATCAGAGGTTGGAAGTCGGCCCGGAAAGCCTACCGAAGCTTTCGATCTAATCGCCGCGCTCAAAACGATAGCCAATGTCGCGGATCGTTTGGATGTGCGTCGGTCGCTTGGGGTCGGGCTCGATTTTGCCTCGGAGGGTTGTGATGCAGCGATCGACGCTGCGCGAGGTGACGATCACCGAGCGGCCCCAGACGTTGTTCATGATTTCGTTCCGAGTGAGAGCCCGGCCTGCCCGCTTGATGAAGAATTCCAGCATGCGGAATTCCTTGGTTGTGAGCGGCACCTCTTCGCCGCGGCGCAGCAGCTTGTGCGAGGCCAGGTCGAGTGTGCACTGGCCGAACTGGTGCATGCCGTTGGCCGATTGCGATTGCCGCCGCAGAAAGGCCGCGGCTCGGGCCAAGAGCTGCCGAATACTGAAGGGCTTGGTCACGTAGTCGTCGGCCCCGAGTTCCAGTCCGCGGATGATGTCTTCCTCTTGTCCCTTCGCCGTGAGCATGAGGATCGGCATTTCAAAGCCCTGCTGGCGAAGATGGCGGCAAACCTCGTAGCCGTTCATCAAGGGGAGCATGATGTCCAGCACGATCAGGTCGGGCGGTTTTGCGAGCGCGGCATCGAGCCCGGCGCGCCCCTCGCGCGCCGTGCGCACGTGGTAGCCCTGGGCGGCGAAATTGTCCTTTAGCCCGCGCAACAGGGTCGCGTCATCTTCGACGATCAAAACGTCTTGCATGGTTCGTCTCGAGCATCCTCTCGCTCATTGGCCGGCAACATCACCCGAAACGCGCTCCCCTTGCCCACCTCGCTCTCGACGGCGATTGAGCCGCCGTGGGCGATCACGATCCGCTGCGCAATGCTCAGGCCCAATCCACAGCCGCCGGCGGTGCGCGTCAGTCGCTCGTTGACTTGATAAAACCGATCGAACACTCGGCGTTTGTGCCGCGGCGAAAGCCCGACGCCGTTGTCCTCGACCGACCAACCGACCGTGTTTCCGTTGTCGATCGCTCGAAGCGCGATCCGCTTCTGGTCGCCGCTGTACTTAAGCGCGTTGTCGAGCAGGTTGACAAGCACGGTCACGAGCGCGTCGAAATCGCCCGAAATCATCGGCAAATCCGGCTCGATTTGCAGCTCGAACTGGCAATTGGGCTCGTAAAGCCGGTCGTGCAGCGCTTCGGCGGCCTGCCGAGCGACTTCCGCGGGCTCGATCGGCTCGGCGGCGAATTGCTGTTTGCCGCGCTCCAGTCGCGAAAACGTTAGGAAGTTGTCGATCAGCCGTGAAAGGCGCTCGTTTTCTCGCGCCACGAGTTGCAGATACTCCAGAGTTTGCCGCGGATCGGGTGGCTGCCGCTCGAGCAGCGTATCGACGAGCAATCGCATCGACGAGAGGGGCGTCTTGAGTTCATGCGACACGGTGGCCACCAAATCGTTCTTGAGTCGCGATAGCCGCATTTGCCGCCGCAGGACCGTGGCGACCAGGAGCGCCAGAGACCCGGTCGCGAGAATCGTCACTACCGCGGTCCAGAAGTAGAACCGAGTCCGCGTGGAGGCAGAGCCGCTGAACGGATCGTCGAGCAGCGAAAGCGCTACTCGCCAGCGCGGCAGGTCCGGACCGATGGCCGCCGATAGCAGCCCGTCACTTTGGTCGTCTACGTCGAGCGGCGGCACGATGTCGAGCCGCACTCCGGAGGGGAGAGACTGCTGGCCCAATTGCCGTTTAAAATACGATAGCAGCGTTGGCGTCCGGAAGAGCATCAGGACGCGGCCGCCGGGAGAAGAAACCGTCCAAGTGTTATTCAAGCCGGCCGGTTGCAGATCGTGAGGAGTGGACGGATCGGCGCTTCGCTCCCGGTATTCGGCCGCCAGGTCTTCGGCAGCCAGCGTGGGAAACGGCGCGATCTCGGGAAACATTCGGCGTAGCTCGTGCATGACGAAGCGACGTTGAGGGGCACTCATCGCGGGTCGATCGTAGTCGGCGAGCCGCGCCGAAAGCTTGGCGACCGTCGTCGCCGCGAGCGGCGGGTCAGAATCCCTCGCGGTATCGATCGACAGGAGCATCAAGTCGGCCAGCAACCAGCGCCCATCGGCGCCGATCGCCGCTTGAATGTGCGGATTCTCGATCTGATCTTTGAGAAGCTGCACCATAGCGACCTTGTCTCCGGCCGCGAGCAGCGATCGCGCTTGGGCCTGAATCGCTCGGGCAGCGAGCCGCTTGTCTTGGGTGGCGCGCGCGATGCGGCCGTATGCTTGCGCAGCAGCCGAGTAGTTGTGATCGGTGAACTCCAGTTGGGCCGCGGCTTGCCATTCGGACGCGGCTTCAACGACTTCGGCGGCCGAGGGCACTGCATCGGCCGGATAGCTCGGCCGGCCGCCGGCGTCGAGCACGATTACGCTGTCGGCAAACCCACGACCGACGCAAGCCGCGAAGGCCTGAGGCGGCGGCAAGTCTGCGGCGGTTGCGTCCGCCTCCGCGAGAGACTGGCGCCAAGCGGCCGCGACCTGCTGGCGCACGATCTCCAGTTGGCCGCGATAGGCGTCGGCTAATCGCGGGCGCACGGCGAGCCGCTCGTTCTGCATGGCCTCGTTCATTAGCCAGAGCATCGCCACCGTGGGCAACGCCACGAGCAGTACGAGCAGCAGCGCCGGCGCTAGTGAAGAATCGCCAGTCGACTGAGTTCGCATCCAATGCCGCATACCACCTACCAGGTTTTCGGGTGCCACTGCTGGCTTGTCCAGCAGTGCCGCATGCACGCTAATGTCCAGAGCATCACTGCTGGACAAGCCAGCAGTGGCACCCCCGCCGACAGCCTTCGACTGACAAAACCTTTGCCCGCCGAGCGCTATTTCAACTGCAAGCTACCGATCACTTTGTCAAACTCCTTTTGAAAGGCGTCGAGCTTGTCGGCCGCGACCATCGCGGCGAAATTGATTTCCAGCTTGTCGCCGAGCACGTCCGTGCCGTACATCACCATTTTCTTCTCTCCATCAGTGTAATCGGCGACGACGCTGTATGCCGGGCGGCCGGCGATCGTGCGCTCCTTAATGCCGTCCGCGCGGACCTTGAAATCTTTGAGCGCGGTTTTATTCTCTTCGATGTCGGCGTCGATCCGCTCCTTGATCGTCTTTCGCTTTTCATCCGTCTTCCGGGTCTTTGCCGAGACCCAGCACGTAGCCGCGCCGTCTCGATCGAGAAATATCGCCTTTTCGCCTTCGTCCTTCTTGACGGGCTTAGGCGTGTAAGCGAACCAACGCTCGGGAAGCGTCAAGCTGAATCCGTCGCCGTCGAACGTCAGCGGCTTGCCCGGCTCAAGTTGATAAACATGCGCCAATTCGCCGATCGCCCCGCCGGCCTCGAATTTGACGGCATAGTGATGCTCGTCGGTCGAAATATAGAACGTCTGGCCAATGTTGAGGACGACCTTGAAGCACTCGAATTTGCCCGCCGGGACTTCGAGCGTCTCTTTGCCGGTGACTTCCAGACCCAGCGGGATCTTGCCTGAGGTTAAGATGGACATGATGGGGATTGTCGTCTTGTAACCGACAGCTAATGGCAGGCGGCGAAAGAGTTCCGCCGCTTCTTCGTTGTCGAATATCGGCCCGTCCAGGGCGATTTCGCGATGGGTCTTCTTAAGTAAATCCGTCAACTCGACCACCTGTGGCTTGTAAACGGCCTCGACGTCTCCCAAGAGCGAGTGCATCCAGCGGCTGCTGAAGGGCGCGAAGCTTTCCTTGTCGGCCAGCACCGTGCTATAACTTTGCGCGCCATTGACGGTCACGAAGGCCCGAGTCGCGCAGCGCCAGGCTTCTTTGCCTTCATGCGTCGCCGAATCGATCATGTAGACATACGCGCCGATGTCCAGCCCGCCGGCCAGCTTGAGGCTGATCAACTGCGCTTCATGATCCTGCCATGGCGCTGGGAGCAGCTTGAGTTCGCTCGGCAACTGCTTGCGGGCCTTGGCCAGCAGTTCCTTCTCCTCTGGAAAGTCCGCGATCAGCTTTTCGAGCGCCGCATTCGCCTCCGCCGGCTTGTTCTTCTTGAACAAGCATTGAGCCAGACGATACTCAGCCTGCGCGGCGGCATTGCGGGCCACCTTTCCTTCAGTGATCACTTGCTCATAGAGCTTGATCGCCTCGTCCACGTTGCCGACGGTTTCCTCGGTGTAGATCGCCTTTTCGAGCGTCTCGCTGGGCGAGGCGGCGCGGGCGAGAGTTCCGCGGCCAATCGCGACAGCGGCAATCAGCGCACCGAACGCCATCCAGAATGCTTTCCGACACATGGCTTGCTCCTTGTTTGGTTCCTGCAACCCGGAGATAAAAGGCCCGACGGCCACACGAACAAGAGCTTACAAGGGGCACGTTACGCCTGTGTTACCGCGCCATCCAGAGATTGTCCGCCGCGGCAGCGATCACTTGTCACTTGCCACTTGCCTCGTGGCTTCCGCTGCCGGGCCTCTACGACGAACGAGCTGCCATTGCAGGGCGATGCAGGAGATCATCATGACGATGATTGCGGCGAAGCGCAATGGCCCGAGCGAGATCAGCAACTCGTGCGTGGGAGGTTGAGGTCCGTCGGCCAGGGGCGCGTTTTCTGAGAGCGGCTCCCCGGATTTAGGCGCGGAAGCAGGCTCCTGCGCGGCGGCGGGCTTGGCAAGCGTGCGAGTGCCGAAGCGGTATTCGTCTTCGATGTGTCCTTGCCGGTGCTCGTATTTTCCGCCCATCAAAAATAGGGCCAAAGCCGCGGCGGCGCTGAAGACGTAGACCCAGAACCAAGGAGAATCGGTCAAGCTGAGGCGGGAGGTAGTAGACAAGAGACGTTGCAATTGGCGTGAAGGTCGATAGGACGAAATCGCGAATTAGCCCTCTCTCAACGCCGCTTGAAGAGCGGGCCGGCATACATCGCCGCTTCGCCGAGGTCTTCCTCGATGCGAAGCAATTGATTGTATTTGGCCAGTCGATCGGTGCGCGAGGCGGAGCCGGTCTTGATTTGGCCGGTGCCCATCGCGACGGCCAGATCGGCGAGCGTGGCGTCTTCCGTCTCGCCGCTGCGATGGCTGGCGATGCTGGTGTAGCCGTGGCGCGTCGCGAGTTGAATCGCCTCGATCGTTTCGGTCAGCGTGCCGATCTGATTCACTTTGATCAGGATGCTGTTGGCCACGCCGCCGTCGATGCCGCGCTGCAATCGCTTCGTATTGGTGACGAAAATATCATCGCCGACGAGCTGCACGCGGTTGCGGAGCCGGTCGCTCAGCAGCTTCCATCCGTCCCAATCGTCCTCGCTGCAGCCATCTTCGATCGAGCAGATCGGATATTTTTCGACCCAGCCCGCCAGAAAATCGACCATGCCGCGGCTATCGATCTCGCGGCTGTCGATCGAGTAGACCTTTTTCTTGCCGTCGTAAAGCTCGGTGGCCGCGACGTCCAGCGCGATCATGATCTGCTCGCCCGGCTTGTAACCCGCCTGCTGAATCGCTTCGAGGATCAGGTCGAGCGCCTCGCCGTTGCTCTTGAGATCGGGAGCGAAGCCCCCTTCATCGCCAACGGCCGTATTGAGCTTCTTCCCCTTGAGCACCTTCTTGAGCTGGTGGAATGTCTCGACCCCCGCCCGCAGCGCGGCGCTGAATGAATCGAACCCCAGCGGCATGACCATGAACTCTTGCACATCGACGGCGTTATCGGCATGGGCGCCGCCATTAATAATGTTCATCATCGGGGCGGGCAAGAGCCGGGCGCCGGGACCGCCGAGATACTTGTAAAGCGGCAGGCCGCAATGCTCGGCCGCGGCATGGGCGACCGCCAGCGAGATGCCGAGGATGGCATTCGCGCCAAGATTCTTCTTGTTCTCCGTGCCGTCCAACTCGATCATGCGCCGGTCGATCGCCGCCTGATCGAGTGCGTCCATCCCATTCAACTCGCGGGCGAGCACTTCGTTCACGTTGGCGACCGCCTTGGTCACGCCTTTGCCGACAAACGCCTTCGCGTCGCCGTCGCGCAGCTCCCAGGCCTCGTGGATGCCCGTGCTCGCGCCGCTAGGAACCGCGGCGCGGCCGAACGAGCCGTCAACTAGGGTAACGTCAACCTCGACAGTTGGATTGCCGCGGCTATCAAGAATCTGCCGGCCATGGATATCGACAATGGAGGACATTCGGGGGATGGGGGCTAGGGACTGGGGAGTGATAAACGAGCCGGCGGCGTCAGCCTCCGGATGAGCGCGACCAGCAAGTCATCGCGGCCGCTCCGCCATCTCACCGATTATTGTGCCCGATTTGGAGCGAGTTGGCTAGGCGGGCATCCGGTCCGAACATTCTTCAAACGAGGGACCTTCCCCTTTCGGATGCTCAGGCGATTCGGCGTCATGCCGCGACCACCGGCCGCCTGACGGGGTGCGCGACGAGGATCCGCTCGGTGCACACCTATTCAAGACATCAAAGAATGCGACCGCGTGAGCCAGCATTTTGCCAAGACCGCTGCTACAATTTCGACTCCAAATTCGTCCAAGCGACGCGACGCGCGAAACAACGAGTCGCGCCTCGTTATTCATTGCGCCGCCGGAGCCGATCTTGTAGGACGATTGCGCTCATGCTCAAATAATATCACTTCTTCAGCGGGGGCCAGGGCAAGTTTCGCGCGGCGACCTCGAATCTTCGATTTGGTGTCAGGGAATGCGGAATCGGAAGGAGGAAAGCATGCGGCACTTTTGGCTGTCGTTCTTGGCGTCGGCGATCGTTCTCTGCGGCTTTTTGAGTAGTCCATTCGCTCCGCGTCCGGTGGCCGCCGAGGATACCGCGGCGCATGGGGAAATCATCGGCACGGTGCTCGATAGCGCGGGCAAGCCAGTGCAGGGAGCGACTGTTCGGATTTGGACGGCGGGCGCCCGGGTGGGCGTGAATCCGTATTGCCCGAGTTGTTACCTCGATTGCAGCAAAACGGCCGAGAGCGATTCGGCCGGAGCGTTCACGATCAAATCGCTCGATCCGACGCTGGTGTTCCAAGTGCTCTTCGTAAAGAAGGGCTTTGAACCAAAATTCGCGTCCGTCGATCCGCTGAATCACAAGCCGATGGAAGTAAACCTCAAAGCTCGGCCGTCATTGCCCAGCAATCCGCGGCAAATTGTTTCCGGCCAGGTCGTCGATTCGCGCGGCAAGCCGGTCACCGCGGCACTGGTTGAGCCGTTCGGTTGCAAGGACGATCGCGGGCGCCATTGGGGCGGTCTCGAGGGGACCGACCCGCTGGCCGTCACGGACGAAGTGGGCCGGTTCGAGCTTGTGTCCGCGCATTCAGCCGAGGCCTTCGATTTGGAAGTGACAGCTCGCTCGCTGGCCAAGAAAAACTTCGTGCTTGTGCCGACAGCGAAAGCGGATAACCGTTTGGTGCTCACCGAGGGAGCCACGGTGCGCGGGCGCGTGGCGGATCACGGCCGCCCAGTCGCATCCGTGAGAGTGGGCGTGATCCAAGCCGACCGGCAAATCGAAACTTCCGTCGGCCCTCTCGAAATCGGTACCGACGCGCACGGCGAGTTTCTGTTTGCCAACGTGCCGCCGGACCGGGATTTCAATATCTACGGAATCATGGATAGCCTTCGCGACTGCGGCGGAATTTCCGACCGGCGAATCCATGTGGGCGCCGACGGCAGCGATATGAATGTCGGTGATTTGGCCGTTGAACCGGCATACCGCATCACGGGGCGCCTGGTGCTGTCCGACGGCAAGCCATTGCCGCCGCATACGCGGATTCTCATTGGCCGCGAAAATGCGTGGGACTCGCAAATCATCGAGGTCGATTCCAGCGGCTCCTTCACCGCTCGTGGGATTCCGCCCGAATTGGTCAACCTCCACACACAGATAGACAGTTATCGGCTGTCGAACAAAAATCGCAGCTTAGAGCCATACAGTGCCCGGCGGCTGACAGGGTTAGTCCAGAAAGATATCGACGGCGTGTTGGTGCTGTTGGAGCCGGGGAGCAATCAGAGGATCGATCCTGAATCGCAAACTAACGTCGATTGGAACAAACTGAAGTCGGCGCAACTACGAATCGAGAGCGAGCCGCTTATGGGTGTGGTTGCGGTCGCCGGTGGATATCAAACTGCCGGCGGTCCGATATTCGAGCGGCCGCCCTATCCACGCAGACCGCTTCCGAAAATCGAACTGCCCCCGCCGCTGCCAAAACCAGTTTCCGCCGACGCGAATGTGCCGAAGCGGGCGATCGTCGGTTGGGTTGTGGATCGGGCGGGCAAGACGGTCGCCGGCGCTGATGTTTGGTATCCGGTCCGCCGGAATGTTGCGCCCGGCGAATTCACGGTCCACGCGAAGGCAGGCGCTGATGGGCGATTCAAGCTCGAGTTTCCAATCGAATGGTTGCCGAAAGATGCGACTGGACTAGACGTTTCTCCGAGGGTCGTGGCGTACGCTCCTGGCTACGCCATTGGAACCGGAGACGCAGCGCCGCAGGCCATTCCAGACGCGACCGGTCCAAAGGATGATCACTCCACACGGTTGGAGATTCAGCTCGGGCAGCCAGTTGATGCCGAATTCACCGTGCTGACGCCGGATGGCGCGCCGTTGGCCGCGGCCCGCGTCGGGCTGCCGGAGGATATGTTGCCGGAATTGGCCGCCAATATCTGCGGGACGACCGATGAGCAGGGGCGAGCGCGGATTTCCGCGGTCGGCCCCGACAAATCCTTTCAAGTCATGATCCAAGCGGCAGGTTACGGCTCGCAGCTTTTCATTTTGCACGCAGGGCGCGCGAGCAGCAGCACGCTCCAGTTGGCCCCTGTGGGACGGATCGAAGGACAAGTTGTCGCCGCACAGCCCGAGCTGTTTCGCGGAATGTCCGTCTCGATTTCCACTCGCCGAAGGACGACCGCGGTCGAGCGAAAGAAAAACGTGACGAACAGCTTGGAGGGTTGGGGCCAGGCAGAATTGCATGTCGATGCCGATGGCCGATTCGTGGTACCGGCGATCGCCGCCGGTCAGGTCATGCTCCGCGCGCAGATTGCCGACGAACGACTACCGGTCCGCCCGCGCGTCATCGAGGACAATCAAGTGGAGGTCGTGCCCGGTGATACGACGCGGATCGAAATCCCGATGGAAATGCTTGTCAAAGTGCATGGCTTGATTCGTGTCAAAAAGACCGGCAAACCGGTCGCCGGCGCGGCGATTGTCGTAGGCAGCAATCATTCGCTTTCGGACAAAGTCTGGAGCGATGCCAATGGGCGGTACAGCGCGACGGCTCTGCCAGGCGACGTGGACATGCAAGTCATCGACGTTCCGAGGAAAGAAGTCCGGCAATCGAAGGATTCACAAGAAGCGCACTACGAAATTCCCGAGGATGCCGCAGAGTTTGAATTGCCTGTGGTTGAAGTCGAGAAATGCAAAGATGTCGCCGGTCTGTTGCTCGACAAAGATGGCAAACCGGCGCCCCTATCGTTCGTCCAGGCTTTTGCCGGCGAGAAAACGTATTTTGTAATACCCGGGAAGCAAGGTAAATTCGAGTTTCGCGATGTGCCGGAAGAAACGGTTTTCGATCGATTCCGAGTCGAAAGCAGCGGTCCCAATGCTCGGGACGCGCATTTCACGATCCAGAGCAAAGATCCGCTCGTGTTGCGGTTGAAGTGACCGCGATTATTTGAGCACCAGGGCAGTCAGGCCGAATTCGTAAGAGGCCGAAGACGGAATCCCGCGGTAAATGCTCGGAAAAGTAAAGGAGACGGGAGTCATTGTTACGACTCCCGTCCCCGTTTAATTCCTCCGTCCCCTTTAATTCCTCCAAGCTGGCTGTTTTTGGCCGGAAAGATGGCCTCCGCCGCATCCTCGTCATTTCGATCGGTCCATTACACTGAATTGTCAGCCGCTGTGGCCGCCGTCTAGCGAGAACGGCAATTAAAGGTTGGACACGTGCGAAGAACGGGCGCCTTGGTTACCGGCAATCTCGCGGCGCTCATGAATTCAGCCGACCCTCAGACAAACGGGAGTTGACAACCATGAAGATTATCAGACTGCGGATTTTCGGCGCGCTTGTTGGCCTGGGTGTGCTGTGCGTGTTTGTGCCAAACGCTCGGTCGGATGACGCCACGGATTGGGCAAACCAACAAGCCCAGGCTCAGAAGGAACGCTAGGAATGGCAGAACCAACAAGCCCAGGCCGAGAAGGAGCGCGAGGACTGGCAGAATCAGCAAGCCCAGGCTCAGCGTGACCGCGAACAGGCTGAGCGGGATCAGCAAGAGCGCGAAAACTGGGCAAACCAACAAGCCCAGAACGCGAAGGAGCGCGAAGACTGGCTTAACCAACAGGCCCAAGCTGAGCGAGAAGCCGAACAGGCGCAGAAGGAGCGCGATCTCAATGACTATATAAACAAAATGTTGCAGGACAGCCAGGACATGCAGAAGTGGGCTGAGGATCAAGCAAAAGCTCGGCAAGAGGAAATAAACCGGGGGGAATGGGGACCGCCCGCACCAGCACAGCCGGCGGCCGTCCCGCCGAACCAGCCAGAACCGGGGGCGGCGCCGGCGATGCGCGCGCCGCCTGCGCCTCAGCCGACGGCCAGACAACCCAACACGCACACCGTCACTATCTATCACGGCAATCAAGTCACGCGAACGACCTTCGTGATGCAGGACGACGGTTCGTGGCAAGCCACCGAGCGCCTCGGGACCGACGCCGTCACACCGGCAGCGCCGGTGGCTGGACCTCTCTTCGATCCAGCCGCGTTTCGGCAGATGGTGCTCCAAAATCAGGAGCGGGTGCGCCAGCAGATTCTGCAAACGCGACAGCAGATGATGCAAAGAATCGGAAGATAACGGGCCTGCGACGGTCGCACAGTTAAAGAAACCGGCCAGCCCGCAGTAGCGCGATATCTCGTTTCCCGACTGGCCGACATTACGATTGACGGCAGCCCAACGACCCAAGCTCAGCGACCCGGCCCGCAGGGCGAATTAAAGCAGGGGACGAGAGTCGTTGATATGACTCCCGTCGCCTTTATTCCTCCGCCTGGTGTCGATTCCGCAAGGCGCTTCGTACAATAGGCTTCGCGGTATCAACACCCGATCGGGCAATATCGGATGTATGTTCATGCGCCTCGATCGACCTTTTAGAACGCCTCAATTATCAAGCCTGGTGCAGATCGCCGCCATCTGGCTGCTGGCGATGTTCGGTCGTGCTCGGGCAGCCGACCGACCTTTCGACGTGATCGTCTCCGCCGAATCGACGTCCGTCATGAGCGGCGAGAGGCGAATCGGCGAAGTGAAGAAAGGAACTCGACTCACTGCCAGTCAAATCAACGGCGATTGGTATCTCGTCGCGGTTCCCGGCGCCAATCCACCGCAGGAAGGGTGGATTAGAAAGAGCGACGTCGAAAGGGCGTCGGCGAACATCGCCGCCCCGGCCCGTAGCGAAGATCAGCAAGCGCGGCTGAAGCAACGAGACCTATTGTGGACGTACTCCCAAAACCTCCACCAGGCTGGCAAGCTGGATGAGGCAATCGCCGCGGCGAAGGAGATGCTGGACATTGAACTCGCGGTCGTCGGCAGTGAAACTCCGGATGCGATCAGTTCAATGAGTTATCTCGCCGATCTACGTTGCGAAAAGGAGGATTTTTCGGCAGCGCGGAAGTTGCGCGAAGCGGCGCTCGCCAATTGCACCAAACTGCTGGGAAAGGATCATTGGCGAACGATCGAGGCCCGTTTGGCGTTGGAAAAAACGTCGATGCTTCAGCAGCTTGGCGTTGACGACCGCCACAAACTTAGCGAGGCGTACCGATTGAGCGTCGAAGCCCGCCAGCTTTCCGCTTCGGGAAAGTTTTCCTTGGCAATCTCCTCCGCGGACCGTTCGGCCGACATGTACCGCGGCGTCCTCGGTTCCAAACATCCCGACTATGCCACGACGCTGGCCGATCTGGCCTCACTCAACTTCAAGGCGGCCAACTACGCCAAGGCCGTGTCGCTGTTCCGGCAGGCACTGGATATCGACAAGGAGGTGCGGGGCGAATGGCATCCATACTACGCCACGGAATTAGACAATCTTGCGCTCGTGTACGACGAATTGGGTCACTACGCCGTGGCCCAACCGCTCTATGAGCAGGCGTTGGCGATCCGCAAGCAAACACTTGGCGAACACGACCCCGACTACGCCGCGGGCCTTGCAAATCTGGGCGGGTTTTATTGCAATATCGCAGAATTCGGAAAGGCCGAACGTCTCTGCCAGGAATCCTTGGCGATCCGTAAGGAGTCACTCGGGGAAGAACACCCCGACTACGCCGCCAGCCTGGTCGGTTTGTCTCGGGTACACCGGCAGACCGCCGACTACACCGTCGCCCTCGCGGAGTTGCGCCAAGCGCTGGCGATTGACGGAAAGGCTCTCGGCGAAACGAGCGCCGACTACGCCAGCCTTTTGTACGATATGGCAATGCTGCGCCAAGAGATGGGCGACTATTCCCAGGCTGAACGATTCTGCCGGCAAGCTTTGGAAACCCGCAAGAAGTTGTTCGGCGAAAACCATCCCGACTACGCCAGAAGCTTGAATAGTCTGGCGCTTCTGTACGAGGCGATGGGTGACTACTCCAAGGCCGAGCCGCTTTTCCAGCAGGCTTCAAAGATCGATAAGGACGCGATCGGCGAATCGAGCCCGGCCTACGCCACCGACCTCAATAATCTCGGCAACCTGTATTACAAGCTGGGCCAGTACACGAAGGCTTTGGCGTTGTATCGGCAATCCGTGGAGATTCGTGCACAAGTGCTCGGCAAAAAGGATCTCAATTATGCGGCCAGTCTAGGTAACGTAGCCCTTCTGTTTCAGCGGAACGGTGACTTTGCCAATGCCGAGATGTTCTTTCGCGAGGTGCTGACGATCCAGCAGCAACTGCTCGGTGAGGATAATCTGGCGTGCGTGACAACCCTGGGCAACCTAGGCCTCCTCTATGAAACATTGGGCGACTACGGACGCGCCGAACCGTTTCTCAAGAAAGCTTTGCAAATCGACAAGGACGTGCTCGGCGATAAAAGTCTCGATTACGCCATTCAATTGAGCAACCTGGCCGGACATTACAGTGACACGGGCGACCGCTTGAATGCCGAGCGCTTATCGCTCCAGGCATTCGAAATCGTCCGCGCTCAACTCGATCTCACGGCGGGCGTGCAATCGGAACGCCAGCAATTGCGCATGGCTGACACACTTCGTGCTTTTCTCGACGGCTATCTTTCGAATTCCGAACGCGCCGTCGCTTCCAGCGAACGCGCCTATGCCGAGCTGCTCGCGTGGAAGGGGACTGTTTCCGCGCGGCAACAAGCCATGCGCGGGATGCGACAAGCACTTCGCAAAGGGCTTCCGTCAGACGTGGCAGAGTTGTTCGACAAATTGAATGCGGCTAGTCGTGATCTGGCAAACCAATCGCGTATCGTTCCCCGCTCTGGAACCGAAGCGGAATACCTTCAGAAACAGGCGGAACTTAGCGACAGCATTGAGCGATTGCAGCGGGAATTGGCCGCCAAGAGCGACGAATTTCGCAAACATCGCCAGCAGGAGCACCGCACACCGGACGAAATCCGCCGAGCGTTGCCGTCGGACGCGGCGTTGGTCGATTTCTTGGAGTATGACCATGTCGCGCCGTCCGAAGAAAAGGGAAAAGGGCCGTCCTTTGAACGTCGGCTCGTGGCGTTTGTCGTGCGGCCCGACAAGCCCGTCGAGCGGATCGAACTGGGCCCTGCGGCGACAATTGCCGACTTCATCGAGCAATGGCGTAGAAACTACGGATCGGCAAGCGCTGCGGCGAACGCCGATCCGGGACAAGAGCTGCGCCAGCGAGTATGGGAGGAATTGGCGCCGAGTTTGGCCGGAATCAAAACGATCCTGATCTCTCCCGACGGCGCAACGGCTCGCTTTCCTTGGGCAGCCCTGCCGGGAAAAATGCAAGGCACGTATCTCATCGAAGAGAGGGCCATCGCCGTCGTGCCGGTGCCGCGGCTCTTGCCCGAATTGATAACCGACAATAAATCCGGCCAGATCGACGTCGCATCTCTCCTTTTGGTGGGCGGGGTGGATTTTGGAGCCGATCCGGGCCGAATCGTCGATGTGGCCTTTGACCGCGGCGCTGCTCGGGGTGATCAGCCACAATACTGGCCGCCACTGCCGGGAACGGTGGCCGAAGTCGCCGCCGTGAAAGCCGCCTTCGCCCAACGTTTCGGCGGGGTCGCACCGCTCGAATTGACCGGCGCTGCGGCCACGAAGACCGCGGTTCGCGACGAAATGGGCAAGTATCGCTACTTGCACTTCTCCACGCACGGCTTTTTTGCAGCTCCGAAAGTGAAATCCGCAACGGCTCTCGACCCTCGACTGGATTCCACCGCCGTGGGCGGTTTGCTCACACGGCAAGATGTTTCGGGTTACCATCCTGATTTGCTCTCCGGCCTGGTGCTCGCCGGCGCGAATCGCCAAGTGGCCGAGGGCAAGGAGGACGGAATCCTGACGGCTCTGGAAGTCTCCGGACTGGACCTGAGCCAAGTCGAACTGGCGACACTCTCGGCGTGCGAAACGGGCCTCGGCGAGTCGGCCGGTGGCGAAGGGCTCCTGGGATTGCAGCGCGCTTTCCAACTTGCCGGTGCGAAAACCACCGTCTCCAGCCTCTGGCAGGTGCCCGACAAGGCCACGCAATCGCTGATGCAGCGGTTCTACTACAATCTCTGGAACCCCGATCGAAAGATTTCAAAACTCGAAGCTCTGCGAGAAGCGCAGATTTGGCTGCTCAACAATGCCGCTCGGCATCCGGAGTTGATCCGTGGACTGGAATTAGAAGCGATTCCAGGCGGCGACGTCCATGCTGGTCGCCTTTCCCCGCGTTACTGGGCCGCCTTTGAGTTGAGCGGCGATTGGCGATGAGCGCTCGCAGACACTCACAGCGACTATGCGAGGTTGGCTAGGCGCAAGAATAACTTCGCGCGGCGGACCGACGGCGGTAGGATAGTGGCTTCGCCGCCGGCGCTTGCTGTGGTATGGTCTCCCGACCATACCAAGTTTTCGACTGCAGGTCTCCTTGAAACGTCCGCTATCAAAGTGAAATCTTCGGTCCAACTTCGCGGCGCGGTCAGGAGACCGCGCAACAACGGGCCACGTGAACCAGCGAATTGCCGATGAGCCAAGTTGAAACGCCAGCCGCGCCCGCTTCCCCCAGCCGTGCGACGCCGGAGTCGCTGCCTGCAGAGATCAAGAGCACGCAGCCGGGAGGCGGTGTTTGTTACCGCGTCGAATTGGCTTGGGGACGATGGCGGCGAAGGTTTTTGAAAACGTTCAACCGCGGCTACGTCCGGCGCATGGGCGAGCTGCGCCGCGGCGATCCGGCCGGCTGCCCGCATGAGATTCTCGACCCGCGCGATCTCAAATTCTGTCGCAATCAGACGGACTGCCATTGGGATTGCGCCGACGACCCGTTCGTGTGGCGAGATCGGATTCCATTCGCCCGCTGGGGACTCGCCGAGTTGCAGATCATGGGGTGGCCGTTGCTCGCGGCGACGGTAGTGCTGGCATTCACCTACTGGTATTTGGCGCCGATCGCGGCGATACCTTTGGCTCTGGTGGTCTGGTTCTTCCGCGATCCGCCGCGGAGCATGCCGCGAGATGCCGGGCTATTGGTCTCGCCGGCGGATGGCAAGGTGGTCGAGGTGACTTCGCTTGAGCATGACGATTTTATCGGCGGGCCGGCCGTGCGGATCGCCATCTTCCTGTCGCTCTTCAATGTCCATATAAACCGTTCCCCCAGCGCCGCCCGCGTGATTCGGATACGTTATTCGCCGGGCCAGTTTATTAGCGCTCTCAAGCCCGAATGTGCGATCCATAATGAATCTATGTGGATCGGATTGGAGGAGGAAGCGCCCCCGCACCGGAAGCTGGCGATACGGCAAGTGGCCGGACAAGTCGCGCGGCGCATCGTTTGCGATTTGAGGCCGGGCCAGGTGATCGAACGCGGGGAGAAGTTTGGGATGATTAAGCTGGGCTCGCGCACGGAATTGATCCTGCCCGCCGAAGGGCTGCAAGTCGAGGTCCGTGTCGGCCAACATGTTCACGGCGGTTGCGACGTCTTGGCCCGCTACTGAGGTCGTTGGTTTTCGATTCGTTTAGCCCGGAGCCAACGGTGACGGCAGTCGGCGCCGCACGCCGTCGCCGTTGGCTCCGGGCTAAACGACCGAACCGAGCAGCAGGTATATTTGAACTCATGCGAAAAATCCGCACCATCGCCGTTTTGCCGACGCTGTTCACGCTGGGGAACCTCGTCTGCGGATTCTTCGCCATTGTGGTGGCGTCGCGAGTCGATCGGCCGCTGACTGCCGAGCCGCCGACCGCGGTGCGGATTTCATTTCAAGGGCCCTTCGGCCTCGGCGGATTCGATTCGACCGACCCGACGCAAAACGCCATGCTGAGCGGCTGGCTGATTTTTCTGGCAATGATCTTTGACGCGCTGGATGGCCACGTCGCGCGGTTGGCCCGCACTTCGAGCGATTTCGGCGCCGAGTTGGACAGTCTTTGCGATGTGGTGTCGTTCGGGGTCGCCCCAGGGTTCTTGCTGGTGGCAATGTGCAGGTCGCTAGCCTATTCGTATCCGGAGGCGATCTGGATTATTGCGGCGGCGGTGCCCATTTGCGCGGCCTTGCGGCTGGCGCGGTTCAACGTCGAATCGCCCGAGGACGATGACCACCTGCAATTCAGCGGATTGCCGAGCCCCGCGGCGGCCGGCTCGATCGCCGGCTTCGCCATCCTCTTTTACACGCTACGGCAAGAGACGAACTCATTGGCGAGCATCCATCAGATCGATTCGATCATGGAGATTTGGGTCTGCATCCTGGCGCTGGCCGTGTCGGCGCTGATGGTGTCGCGGATTCCTTACCCGCACATCGTGAATCAAGTCTTTCGCGGGCAGCGGAGTTTTGGCCACATTGTCGGCGTAGTGTTTGCGCTGGTGGCGATCATGGTGATTCGAGCCTACTCGATCCCGCTGATTTGCACGCTGTTTGTGCTCGGTCCGCCCGTGCGGTTCATTTGGCAACGATTGCAGCAGCGCAGCACGGAAAGCGAGCCGATGTTTTGATGCACGAAAACCGTTGGAGTTCAGGCACTAGTCTGCGCGCGGCAGCCTGAAGGCTGGACTCCAACAGCCCGACTTCCGATCTCCGACCTCCCAATGTTCACCGGTCTTATTGAAACCCTCGCCCGCGTCGCCGATCTGGAGCCT